>NZ_NOLK01000049.1:0-56922 GCF_002245985.1 Nostoc sp. 'Peltigera membranacea cyanobiont' 232 | reverse complement strand
TAACTAACGCTCTTTTATGACTCTCGTCGGATAAAAATCATCCACCCTTATTTTTAAGGACTTTGATGAATTTAGGCGTAGGTTGGGTTGAGGAACGAAACCCAACACCAACAATCTCTGGTTTTGTTGGGTTTCACTTCGTTCAACCCAACCTACCAATATTTTATTTTTTCGGAGTAATAAAAGAGCGCTAAGTATGATTCATCACCTATCTATTTCTGTTCAAAACCCCCTACACGTTGCCGAAGTTCTGGCTGAAGTCTTGAATGGGCAAGCTTTTCCCTTTTTTCCTAACCCAGGCAGCTATATGGTTTTTCCCCTTGACGAACATGGAACAGGGATTGAAGTTTATCCGTTAAAAACTCGGCTAATGCCTGGTGAAGGAGATAAGCAGTGTACATTTGTAGAAGATGCCACCCCTTCTGGATTCACAGCTACTCATGCAGCAATCTCGGTTTCTTCTAGTCAAGAAAAAATTGAGTTGATTGGCAAACGAGAAGGTTGGAGAGTATTACATTGTAACCGCGACTCTTTTTTTGATGTTATTGAGTTCTGGTTGGAAAACAAAATTATGATCGAACTACTCACACCGGAAATGTCGGCTCAATATTTGGCGGCAACGCAGCCAGTAAGTTTGAAGAAAATTTTTAATTCATAACTCTGCTGCGGCTAATTTAACAACACCAATCACTAAATTTAAAAATTAAAACGAGAAATCCTAGTATTGTTTAGCAGTGCTAGGATTTCCTATTGGGAATTGCTCCTTCAATTCCCTCAACATACCAATCCATCGCCAGTTGTCCCCAATCGTCCAACACCTTACCCTTTGGGACTCGCACCATGCCTTTTTGGTCTTTCAACGGGCCATCAAAAGGATGTGCAGTACCCTGAATAAACTCATCGCGCTTTGCATTCACCAGTTGTTGTACATCCCCCGGAATCACCTGATTCATCGGGGAAATATCCACCATTCCTTCACCAATACCATCCCAAACGTTTTGAGATTTCCAAGTATTATTGATTACAGACAAAGCTTTATCTGTATAGAATTTACCCCATTTGTTAATAGCTGATGTCAAGTGGGCTTTTTGACCAAACTTACTCATATCGGTGTTATAGCCAAAAGCATAAATGCCTTTTTCCTCTGCTAATTGGATAACAGCACCAGAGTCGGTATGCTGCGTTAGTACATCTACACCTAAATTTACCAAAGCTTGAGCCGCTTCTCTTTCTTTAGCTGGATCGTACCAACTTTGTACCCAAAGTACCTTAACTTTTGCCTGGGGATTTGTTAGGCGCAGTCCTTGAGTGAATGCACTGATGCCCCGAATTACTTCTGGAATTGGGTATGCGCCAATAAAACCAACTACATTTGATTTTGTCATCTTACCAGCAATCATGCCGGTTAAGTAACGCGGTTCTTCAATGCGTCCTAAATAAGTACCAATATTAGCAGCACGTTTGTATCCTGCACAGTCTTCAAAGATAACATCACTATAGTCCTTGGCAACTTTAATTGTTGGGTTCATGTACCCGAAAGAAGTTGCAAAAATCAACTTGTTACCATCTAATGCTAGTTGGCGAATCACTTTTTCGGCTTCAGCATCTTCGTTGACATTTTCGACAAAGGTAGTTTTTACCTTATCTTGAAGATTGGCTTCCATGTCTCTGCGGCCTAAATCATGGGCGTAAGTCCAGCCAAAATCACCGACAGTATCCACATAAACAAATCCCACCTTGAGAGGTTCATTTACTGCCACAGGCGACGCTGAGGGAAACACCTCACCCTGCAATTTGGAATTTTTGCCTTGAATACAACTCGTTAAGGCAAAACTAGATCCTGCTAAAGTGACATACTTTAGAAAATTCCGACGATCCATATTTTATCGATGGGGTTTAGTTGCTGAAAAATATTTTTCCGATCTCTAGTAACGATAGACACACTATTGACTTAATTTTAGCTCTTGTTTTTTGCCGTCAACTTACTAACAAAAGAAATCAAATAATGGTTGATATTATACAAAAGCACAATACTTTTTAATAAAAAGAAGGGAATGAGGTAGAAGCATTAATAACCAATGCCCAATGCCCAATTTTACTAATCTGGAGGTTTTTAATGAACTTATTTGAGCTTTTAGCAGGGGAAGACAATCATTTGGCCCTCATTACGCCTGGGGGGCGATCGCTAACATATAAGCAATTGCGCGAGAATATTCTTGGATTGGTATCTCAACTCAACAGCTTTGGATTGAAACGGGGCGAACGCATTGCCATTGCTATGACTAATGGTTCACCAATGGCTATTACCTTTTTGGCTGCCGCCTTGTGTGGCACTGCTGCACCCTTAAATCCCAAATACAAGCAAGAAGAATTTGCTTTCTACTACGAAGATACCCAAGCAAATGCACTGATTACCTTGTCTGGGGAACCAGAAGCAGCTATTGCTGCGATCGCACCCAATATGATCCTGATTAATGCCAAGGTAAACACTGACGGCACATTAAGCTTTGAATTAGTCAAAACAGGCTCAAAACCAATAGAATCCTCGAATCCCGCACCCCCCAGCGCTGACGATCTGGCGATGATTCTCCACACTAGCGGCACTACCAGCCGTCCCAAACGTGTGCCGATTCGTCATCGCAATTTAATTGCCTCAGCCAACAACATTATTGGTGCTTACTCACTCACCGCAGCTGACACTACACTTTGCTTAATGCCCCTGTTCCACGTTCACGGATTAGTGGGTTGTTTGCTGTCAACCCTAGCATCGGGCGGCACACTAATTTGTCCTAATGGTTTTAATGCCTTAGAGTTTTGGAAACTCGTAGATACCTACAAACCTACCTGGTACTCCGCAGCGCCAACTATGCACCAGACAATTTTAGCCCGCGCTAGCCGTAATTCAGAAATTGTCAAAGCTAACCGCTTTCGTTTCATTCGCTCTAGTAGTGCTTCTTTGCCCCCAATTATCATTGAACAGTTAGAGGCAACTCTCAATGCTCCCGTGGTGGAATCTTATAGCATGACTGAAGCATCCCACTTAATGACCACCAATCCCCTACCGCCAAAAGTCAGGAAACCAGGTAGTGTAGGTTATGGCTTTGCTGTGGATGTCGGCATTATGGACTCTGAAGACAAGCTATTATCTCAGGGAAGCTTGGGCGAGGTGGTGGTAAAAGCACCCAATGTTATTGATGGTTACGAAAACAACCCAGAAGCCAACGCCACAGCTTTTGTAAATGGTTGGTTCCGCACAGGAGATCGAGGTACTCTGGATGCAGACGGCTATCTCCACTTGACTGGACGGATTAAAGAATTGATTAACCGGGGTGGAGAAAAAATTTCTCCTTTAGAAGTGGATGATGTTTTGCTGCGTCATCCCGCCGTCGCTGAAGCTTTAGCTTTTGCTGTTCCCCACAAATCTTTAGGTGAAGATATCCACGCTGCTGTTGTCCTCAAGGGAGAAGCTAGCGAAAAAGAACTTTTAGCTCACTGTTCAACTATGTTGGCAGACTTCAAAGTTCCGAAGCAAATTCACATTTTAGAGCAATTACCTCGTGGTGCTACCGGGAAACTGCAACGGTTAGCTATGGCCAAATTGCTTAACATCGGCTAAATCAGCGATACACTAAGGAAAATTCCTTGAGGAAGCATCAATGGCACGGCCAAACGGGGTTCAAACTGAAATATCTGCACAGGAATTGCCTACAATATCAGATGAAGAGACAGTGACAATTGAAGATTTGCCAGTACAAATAGAGGATGTGCAAGATATTGACGACATCTTGAACTCACTCAAAACCTTGTTGAGTAGCCTAGAAAAGCTCCAAAAAGTCCGGCAGGAAGTGGGCGATATCAAACCGTTAATTGGGCGGATGCTGGATGGGGAACTGGTTGCTGGTGAAGAACTTGAGCAACTCAAGGCAGGGGTGAGCAGTCTTTCTCGCCTTGTTCGGGCTTATAATGACCATCAAATAGCGTTGGCTAAAGCCCAACCTGCGAGAAGTTTGCTAGATCAAGTCCTTAAAGAGCGGAAAGCTAATTGAGATAACAAGCGATCGCATTTTTTGAAAGATGCGATCCCTGTAAACTAAAGGTGTAACTCAAACTTGCGGCTATCCCCATGAAGTCTTTACAAGACTACACCACTGTTATCCGTCCCGATAACAATGGTACATTTGTCGCCTATATACCAGCGATTTCCGGTTGTCACGCTTGGGGACAAACGCCAGATGAGGCCCGTACTGAACTTGTCTATGTTTTTGAAATGATTCAGGAAAAATACGAAGAACAAGGACGTTCTCTACCCAAAGACGTTGAACTAGTTAATAACCTATTTTAGGTTATGATGACAAAAGTCTAGTATTACTTGCAAGGTAGGTATCGTAATGAAGACTAATAGAGAGAATCTACCCTTAGACCAGATTCTCTTAGAGGATAGCTTACAACTGCTTAGTAATTTGCCAGATGAATGTGTTGACTTAGTTGTATCCTCTCCACCCTATAATCTAGGCAAAGAATACGAATCAAGGCAGGCTCTTGAGATTTATTTGGCAGAACAAACAGCCGTGCTGCTTGAATGTAGCCGAATTCTCAAAAATACAGGTTCGCTATTTTGGCAAGTTGGTGCTTTTTCTGACCGAGGAATGCTGCTTCCTCTGGATATTCGCTTTTTTCCGATTTTAGAGTCATGTAGATTAATTCCTCGCAACCGAATTATATGGGCTAGGCAACATGGTCTTCATGCCCAGAAAAAGTTTTCTTGTAGACATGAAACTATTCTTTGGTTTACTAAATCTGATAATTATAAATTTAATCTAGATGCTATTAGAGTTCCGCAAAAGTATCAAAATAAGAAACATTATCGCGGAAATAGGAAGGGGCAACTTTCATGCAATCCAGAAGGTAAAAATCCTGGTGATATTTGGCTATTTCGGAATGTTAAACATAACCATGAAGAACAGACTATACATCCTTGCCAATTTCCAGAAGACTTGGTAGCTCGAATTATATTAGCTACAACTAACAAAAATGATATTGTTTTAGATCCATTTATGGGATCTGGTACTGCGGCAGTGGTTGCGAGAGATCATGAACGCCATTTTATCGGCTCAGAAATTGAACCAAAATATCATCAAGTTGCATTGCGTCGTCTCAGTGGGAATCCAGATAAAAATGGTTTTTTTCCAAATTTAAAAACCTTGCGCGATTATGTTGAAAAAACTGGTCAATCTATTGATAAATTTAAGTTTGATGTGCAAGTAGGAAATAAGGCTTCGGAACGCAGCAAAGCAAAAATTTATCCAGAAGAGTATCACTTGCAAGAAATGGAAGATAGATTAATCTATGAAGAATCTGCTTTTGCAGCGAATCTCAGAGGTGAAGAGATTCCAATAGATCCAAAGCTTAATGGTAATGGGAAAAAGACCCCTTTGCAAAATCCAAAAGTAGAAGAAGTAGAACAAACTGAACTGAGATTATGGAGTTAATATATTATAAATTCTTACAATAAGCGAAGTAGACAACGACTACGGGCTGAACGTCCAGCAATTATTTCGCATTCACGACTAACTCTAGTATTCACAGTTCTAGAATATCTTTTAGATAAATACTCAGTCCAGATGATGGGTACTATTATATTTTGTTGTTCAAATAATCCAACCAGTCTGATTGGTAAATCAAAAACTTGGTATTTAGCCAAAGCTGTTAACTGATTAACAGCTTGCTCATAATAAAGAGTACTATTAGAAGCAGGAAACATTAGAGCTTTTGTCACAAAAATTACCAGATTCGTCGGGTATCCAACAAATTCAGTTTTAGCTTTGAAGAACAATTCTGAGCGTAAAGTGTTATTGAGTAGGAAGGGATAGTTAGAAAATTGAATTTCAATGATGATACCACTTTTAGCAAAATCAACATCTGTACCTAAAAATCTATAAGGTGCTGGAATAGGTATATTTGATTGCCAGCTATTATGAATAAAGGCTGCTTTAATGTATTCATTAGTACCCACTGGATCGAATATTGCATTACCTTGAATTCCAGCTTGATCTGAAGCCTTGATGTGTAAAGGCATTCTAGTGAGAGTAGTACTAATCTCATGCCATTCGTTCTTGTATTGGGTATTAATGATTGTATCTGCCGCATTAAAGTCAACATATTGAATAATGATTGTTATATCTCCTTTGGGTATTTCAGCAGTTCTTCGATAAAAGCAAGTGGATCTATTTCAAGGACTTCGGCAACTTGTAAAAATTCAATTACATCAAGACGACGCTCTCCACGTTCATACTTTGATACATAGGATTGCGGAAGCTCTAACTTTGCCGACAACTCTGCTTGAGTGAGCTTGGCAGCTTTCCGGGCTTCGATAAGTAGGTGGCGAAACCGATTGTACTCTTCGCTGAAAACTGATTTAGGCACTTTCACTTGCCTTTTTCTGGCGATGATTTATTCGATCTCAATGAGAGTTAGTACATATTCCTAAACTCTGTTAAATTCTAAAACCTAATATGGGATTAACCCAAAAAAGGTTTTAGAAATATGTTACGAAGATAGCACGCCCGTAGAGAAGCCCGCACACTCTGAATTCCCGAACCTTGTAAACGGTAAGTCTTTTTATGACTAAATCTGTGGTTTCATTTTAAGGATATCGACTTTTTAAGATATCCATATAAAAGAAGTTTTATGATTAACGTTGCACCCGCCATTGTAATACTAGGTCAAAATAGCGTCACAGTTGCACGCAAAATCATCAGCGTTCTACCAGGGGCGACACTATACGGTCTAGCGGGTCGCACATCTGGAGTTGATGTCAGCTTTACTAATTTTGGTGAAACGTTGCGCGAGTTATTTGCTCAGGGAACGCCGCTAATTGGCATTTGTGCCGCCGGCATTTTAATTAGGACGCTAGCCCCCCTACTTTCGGATAAACAACAGGAACCACCAGTGTTAGCTGTGGCTGAAGATGGTAGTGCTGTTGTCCCCCTGTTGGGCGGACTTGGTGGAGTAAACGATTTAGCCCGTCGCATTGCCGAAGTGCTTGATGTCAAGCCTGCAATTACGACTACAGGCTATTTACGTTTGGGTACAACGCTGTTGTCTCCTCCCCCCGGATACCATTTAGCAAACCCAGACGATGCTAAGAAATTTATCTCAGATGTGCTAGCCGGGGCGCAAGTTAAACTAGAAGGAATAGCACCTTGGTTGAGTGATAGTAAACTCCCCATAGATCCAAAGGGAGATTTGACCATTCAAGTTACCGAACGTTTGGTGACTCCTACAGCCAACTGTCTTGTGTATCACCCAGCAACGATCGCGATCGCAATTAATGACACCATTGATAATCCAGTAACTTTAGTACAACAGCTACTAGCTGATGCCAAACTAGAAAAAGCATCAGTAGCTGGGATATTTGCACCCATCACCGCCGCCACCAATTCAACCATTCACGCCTTAGCTAGCGCCTTGGGAGTACCTGCCCGCTTTTTTACCCCAAATCAGCTAGAAAGTCTGTTATCACAAGGTTATAGCCCCGCTCAAGCAGCAGCGATCGCAGCCACAGGCACATCTTTCTTATCTTCCTCATCTGCTGACGTGGCGATCGCCATTGCCCCCCAACCAATTGACCCCAACACTATCGGTCAGCCACGCGGACGGTTAGCGATTATTGGCACTGGTCCCGGTGGTTCGCAATGGATGTCTCCCGAAGTGAAGGAGATACTGAAGTCGGCAACTGACCTAGTGGGTTATAAAACTTATTTGGATTTAATCGGTTCTCTGGCTGATGGCAAACAACGCCATGAGTCTGACAACCGCGAAGAAGAAGCACGGGCAACTTTTGCACTTGATTTGGCAGCATCTGGGCGATATGTAGCTGTGGTTTCATCTGGCGACCCTGGTATCTATGCAATGGCAACAGCAGTTTTTGAAGTATGCGATCGCTATGCCAAACCCGAATGGGAAAGTATCGATATTCATGTAGCACCAGGTATTTCAGCTATGCAGGCAGCCGCAGCAGCCATTGGTGCGCCCCTTGGACATGACTTCTGTGCTATTTCCCTATCTGATATCTTGAAGCCTTGGTCTGCGATCGCCCAACGAATTACTGCTGCTGCTGAGGCTGATTTCGTCATTGCCTTCTACAATCCTGTTTCCAAAGAGCGTACCTGGCAACTGGCTGAAGCAAGAAATATTTTGCTGAGACATAGAACACCAGATACCCCAGTAGTATTGGCGCGGAATCTCGGCAGACCAGGACAAACGGTGAAAGCGATCGCACTTGACCAGTTAACACCAGCAAGCGCTGATATGCGGACAATTATTCTCATTGGTTCCACAAAAACCCGAACTATCAAGCGTAGTGATGGTAATCTCTGGGTTTATACACCGCGTCGCTATATCGAATAGAAAGTACGAGATTAAAGCCATCCTAGCTGCTTTAGCAAGGACAGCTTTCTCATGGATATATCGCTTCCTATCTGCTAGCAGGCGATGCATTTGTGACTGTTAGACCTCTAGGTGCGATCGCAGATCGTCCAGTGGAGATGTCGAGTTAGTAAGAATCACTGGTTTTGTTGATGTTGGCTTGTCAGGAATAAACTCAAAGCGGATTCGGATTTTACCTTTTTGCCAGCTGCCACCCTGAGCTAGTAAAAGCTTACAGTTTACACCATTGGCAGCCCAGGCTGAAGCCTCATCTTCTTGTAATACCAATTCACTAAAATCATGAAACAGATGTAAACACTGAAAGGGTTGCTATATCTAAGTTTTTTAATTGCGAATTGCGAATTGTGATTTGCAAGCTCAACGTTTGTTAGATTATTTGGTTAGCATTACCTAAAGAATTAAAATTAAATATAAACACTAATAAATTAATAGTAATTTGCAATTTTGATTAAGCTTTCACCAAGAGATAGTAAAAGTTATATCTTTCGCTGGATAGAGTTTTCAGCCTTTGGGGAGATGCTTTAAACAGCTAAATTCCACGATTCTGAACTAAACAGTTAGGTATTGCCATAGATACAGACGAAAATACTAAGAGTTGCTTCTCAAGAAAATCTTAATTCCCCAAATTTAAACTTAGTAGAAGGAAATACAATGTTCCAAAGTACGGAAATCATGTTGGGACTCTACAAACCACTATTGTGGGTGGCACAGGTTCCAGTAGATCCCTCAAATGTCACGCCAGCACAGGCATCAGTTCTCACTTCGGGGCCGCGCTTTTTTGTGGCTTTAATCTCCGGCGTGATTCTAGCCTTTGCTTTCCAATTAGTTTTAACTAATCTCTCCCTTGCAGCCGGTATTTCCTACCTGGGGCACTCATCTGACTCGGATTCAGATTCTGGGGAAGTTGGAAGTTTGGGCGGCAGCATTCGGAAAATCGGCACAGCAGTAGGGATTTGGACGTTAGTCACTGTAACGATCGCTTTATTAATTGCCTGTTTTCTGGCTGTGAAATTAAGCCTTGTAATCTTAGATCCAGGCTTAGGAGCAATCCTCGGTTTGGTAATTTGGGGTGCTTACTTTTTACTCCTGGTTTGGGTAAGTTCCACTACTGTGGGTTCCTTAATTGGCTCAGTCGTAAATACGGCAACTTCTGGTTTTCAGGCGATTATGGGCACAGCTACAGCCGCACTAGGCGCAAAAGCTGTCAATAATCAAGTTGTCGCAACAGCTGAAGCCGCCGCCGCCGCCATCCGCCGAGAACTAGGAAGCGGCATCGACCCTGGAAGTATTCGGGAAAACATAGAAGATTATTTAGATAAGCTACGTCCACCAGAATTGGATGTGTCGAAAATTCGGGGTGATTTTGAAAATTTACTCAACGATCCGCAATTAAAAGCGATCGCCGGGACTCAAGATATTCGCAACATCGACCGCCAAAAATTTATCGAGTTAGTCAGCAGCCGCACCGACCTTTCCAAAAAAGACGTTAGCCGCATTGCTGATACTTTGTATAAAGTTTGGCAACAGGTAGTGAGTCAGCATTCACCCACCGAAGACCGGATGGGTGAATTAATGGACTATCTGAAATCACTTCCAGCAGGACAAAGCAAGACAGATGAACTTAACGCCAAGCTGGATCGATTAGTTGCAGAAACACGTGGTTCCAAAGAAACCGACCAAAAGGCATCTACTGGGCCAATTCAAAGTACACTCCAGCAAGGACTATCCGCCTTAACTGGCATTGTATTGGGACGGGCAGATTTATCTGATTTAGATGTGGAAAAAATCTTGGGTAGTCTCACCACCGCCAAAGATAAAGTCACCCAACAAGCAGATAAGCTAGGTTTGCCAACACCATCACAACCCTATAGTCCAATTCGCTCTGATATCGAAAACTACCTCTACAACACTTATGCTTGGCAACTAAGTCCAGAAAAAATCGCCCAAGAATTTCGTGATGTCATCTACGACCCAGCAGCCGACCCTGGAATAGTCCGCAGAGAACTAGAACGGCTATCCCGTAACGATTTCGTCAAAATTCTCCAACAACGGGGATTGCTTACCCAAACCCAAATTCAGCGCATTGCAGATCGGCTAGAATTTGTCCGCAAAGATGTGCTGGTGATAGTTACAGGTATTGAAGAAAGAGATATAGTCCAAGACCTGCAACGCGCGGTGGAAAGTTATCTGCTCGTTACCCCGAAAGCAGATTTGACACCAGAAGGCATTGAACAGAATTTCAAACCACTGTTGCAAGACCCAGATGCAGATTATGAAACCCTGACATTGCGACTGGCGCACGTTGAACGGCAAGAAATTCGGGAGATATTGCTCCAACGTAATGATGTCCAGCTATATGAAGTAGATAGCATTCTGGACGAGTTGGAAAAACAACGCGATCGCGTCTTGGTAGAATCTAAAGGATTAGCTGAACAAGCACAATATCAAGCAGAAACCCTGTGGCTGAATGTAGAATCATATCTGCGTAATACAGGGAAATCAGAACTGAATCCTGATGCCATCCGTGCGGAGTTCAAAAAGCTACTAGAAGATCCCCAAGCTGGAATTACCTCAATTCGGGCGCGGTTGTCTCGCTTTGACCGCGATACCTTGGTGCAATTGTTGAGTCAACGGCAAGATTTGAGTGAAGAACAAGTCAATCAAATCATCAATTCGGCTGAGGAGTCGTGGCATAACATTCGCCACACACCCCAAGCTGTAGTGGATAAAGCCAAAGAGCAATACGACTCTGTTACTACAACGATCGCAGATTACCTACGTAATACTGGTAAACAAGAACTGAATCCTGAAGGAATTCAGCGAGATTTGACCAGATTGTTTGAAAATCCCAAAGAGGGAGCCGTCGCACTACGGCGGCGGTTATCGCAGGTAGACCGAGATACACTGGTGAAATTGCTCAGTCAACGTCAAGATTTAAGCGAACAACAAGTCAATGAAATCATTGATTCCACCCAAACTTCAATTCGTAACTTTGTGCGTGCGCCTCGTCGTTTAGCTACCCGCACCCAGCAAAGAGCGGAAACATTCAAAGCTTATCTAGAAGAGTATCTGCGCCAAACTGGCAAAGAAGAACTGAACCCAGAAGGTATCAAACGCGACCTGCAACTCCTTTTGCACGATCCGCGAGTTGGGGTAGAAAGTTTTAGCGATCGCCTTTCCCAGTTTGACCGTTCTACCATCATCGCCCTGCTGAAAATTCGGGAAGATATGTCTGATGAAGAAGCAGCGCGGATTGCCGATAGCATTGTATCCGTCAGGGATCAATTTGTAGAACAAGTGCGGAATATCCAACGGGGAATTCAAGATGCAATTGATGGGGTTTTTGCCCGCATCCGCAACTATCTTAACTCCCTGGATCGCCCAGAATTAAATTACGATAGTATCAAGCGCGATGTCCGCACATTTTTTGACGATCCTCAAGCAGGGTTTGATGCCCTGCGCGATCGCCTATCTTCTTTCGATCGTGATACCTTAGTGGCAATTATGAGTTCTCGTGAGGACATCTCTGAGGAAGATGCCAACCGGATCGTTGACCAAATTGAACGGGCCCGCAACACAGTATTGCAACGTGCAGAACGCATCCAGCAAGAAGCCCAACGCCGCCTAGAACAGGTGAAGCAGCAAGCACAGCGACAAGCGGAAGAAACCCGCAAAGCCGCAGCTACAGCAGCTTGGTGGTTGTTTGCCACAGCATCCGTCTCCGCCGTTTTCGCTGCATTAGGAGGAGCGATGGCTGCAAGGCCGTAGTTTCACAAGTTGTCTCCGCTCACTTTTAAGCCTCCCGATATGGGAGGCTTTTCTATGGAGCATTAAAAGGGCGGTTAGAAACCGCGTCTACACGAGCTTTACCCACCTCCGTGGGTTTCAAAATCTTGATTTGACTTTATCGTTTGTATCAGAGCGAATATAATTGCTCTAACTCTAAGCTCGGCATACTCATTTGTTATTTCGGTGTACGCATTTGTTATTTCGGCATACGCATTTGTTATTTCGGCATACGCATTTGTTATTTTGGTGTGTCCATAACGCACCCTACGAAACTACTAGAAGAGTTGAAACCTATACTGGTCAACTTGTGTGTACACCGTAGCCTAATGGGGGAGTGAGGAAAATATTGCTTCCCGATCCTCGACTATGACACGCCATACTTCTTAAACCATTCCAAAAGATGTTTCCAACCGTCCTTAGCTTCTTTCTCACGGTAGGAGGGGCGATAATCAGCAAAAAATGCGTGGGGCGCATCGGGGTAGACAATGATTTCAGATTTGCTGCTGCTAGACTTTAAGCGATCGCGCATCTGTTCTACTGTATCAAGAGGAATACCCGTATCCTTGCCACCATAGAGTCCGAGAATGGGGACTGTTAGTTTTGATGCAATATCAATGGGATATTTGGGCTGAAGTTCAGTAGCATCGCCCACTAATCGTCCGTACCACGCTACACCTGCCTTCACCTTGGGATTGTGTGCTGCATACAACCAGGTAATGCGGCCACCCCAGCAGAAGCCTGTAATCGCTAATTTATCAGCATTACCCTTAGCTGATTTCACAGCCCATTTTACCGTGGCATCAAGATCGGATAAAACTTCAGCATCTGGCACTTTGGCGACAATTGGGCGAATTTCGTCTATATTGCTTAACTTAGTGACATCACCTTCACGGAAGAATAATTCGGGTGCGATCGCTAAATACCCCAACTTAGCAAAACGTCGGGTGATATCCTGAATATGCTCGTGTACACCAAATATTTCTTGGATTACCAGGACAATTGGGAAATTTTCACCAGTAGCAGGTACTGCTCTATAGGCGGGAATTGTGCCATCTTTGACAGGAATTTTCACTGCACCAGCTACTAAACCCTTAGCCTCGGTGGTAATCACTTGAGCAGAAATTGGTTGCACTGCCAAGGCAAAACCCGTCGCCAAGGTGGTTGTTGCGATAAATTTGCGGCGTGTTATTTCTTTCATCATCTCTACCTTAAATTGGCAAAAACTTTATTGTTAATTAGTCAGTACAGTAATACGACAACTAGATATTACAATTTATGAATAAGTTTACCGTAATATTAGCTTCGTTTGCTGTCCAAGCTTTCTTTGCTCTGTGGCTGTTGTCAGGCGAAAGCCGATGTATTGGAAAATATAGTTAGGTTTCTATCCGAATAAGGGAACTCCAAAAAATAAATTATTCAATTTGTCTACTCAACTAGACTTCTTTCTTCCTTGTCTCCCTTGTCTTCCTTGTCCCCCTTGTCCCTCTGCGACGGAATATTTTTTTACTTGGAAATCCCTAAAATGCGCGAAAGGGTAGGTGTACAAATTTCACAGCCCCAAAAAAGCGCTTCTATCCCAATTACAGTAGGGCTTTCAACCCACTTGTCGCTTAATCTTCATCCGCGCAATCTCTGAAATCCTTATCAAAAAACGATTTCAGCTTTTAAATTTTCCTGGCACTCTTTCCAAACGAATTCTCTAATGCTATGATTACTCAACAATCGCGCAACTGCACCTTGAAAACTAAATACAGCCGGGGTTTCAGGCTCTTGCTATTGCAATTCATCAAAATCCCTATTAGGGATTGAAACTGTTGAACCTACTGAACCACAAATAATAAAAGTTAAAATTGCAATTCATCAAAATCCCTATTAGGGATTGAAACGAATTCCTGTTGCAAGTAATGGGTAACTAAAATGAAGATTGCAATTCATCAAAATCCCTATTAGGGATTGAAACAGATAACACAAGGATAAAAATGTTACCTCAACACATTGCAATTCATCAAAATCCCTATTAGGGATTGAAACCAGGCTCTTGCCCCTATTGCCCTAGCCGCTGTTTATTGCAATTCATCAAAATCCCTATTAGGGATTGAAACTCAATCCCGGCATTAGCTCAAACTTCGGTTGTGAATCATTGCAATTCATCAAAATCCCTATTAGGGATTGAAACCAGGCTCTTGCTCCCATTGCTTTAGCTGCCGTCTCTGATTGCAATTCATCAAAATCCCTATTAGGGATTGAAACAGAAAAATAAAAGCGGCTCTAAAAAGCTTGACAAGCAAATTGCAATTCATCAAAATCCCTATTAGGGATTGAAACCGACACTTATTTGGCTTGCAAACTTCAACCTAGAAATTGCAATTCATCAAAATCCCTATTAGGGATTGAAACAGAACTGTAAAAAGTTCTGACATCTTTTAAACCTAATTGCAATTCATCAAAATCCCTATTAGGGATTGAAACATCAAATATCCGATTCTCGCACGCGTTGCCATAAGAGGATTGCAATTCATCAAAATCCCTATTAGGGATTGAAACTACACTTCCCTTTAAATGGCACCAACGAAATCTGATTGCAATTCATCAAAATCCCTATTAGGGATTGAAACAACCGGGAAGCCATTTTAATCAGTGATGGAATGCAATTGCAATTCATCAAAATCCCTATTAGGGATTGAAACATGACTGTAGCCGGGGCTTTTTGTTGGGGAGAAAATATTGCAATTCATCAAAATCCCTATTAGGGATTGAATATAACAATTACCCATCTTTAGATTGAGATAGGAATCATATTTGATTTTTGAACAAAATTAGGTATTGTAGGGTGTGTTAGAACGCAGTTCGTAACGCACCATTATCGAGGGTTTGGTGCGTTATGCTGTCGCTAACACAACGCCAGTTACGCTACGCACAGTCGCTACCGCTACGCTAACGCCCAAGTCGGTAAACCCGCCCACACGACTGGCTCCCCTACATATCTTTTCTCCAAATCAAACAGGATTCCTATAAAGCAGGTTAAGATATCTGCTATTATTTAGGCGTTATGCTTGACTTCTTCGCCTGTATCACTTGCAAACTACCGCCAGAATATAAAATTGGCTCACTCTCATCAAATCCAACCTCAGTTAATAATCTAGCCAAATCAGTTTTCAACAATTGCCAAGCTGTTTCCGTCTCAAACAACAACAAAAACAGTGATATCCCAGGCCAAAATATCGGATTTGTAGGAGCGTGAAAATCTATCAGCGTAAATACCCCTCCTGGCTTCAGCACCCGATAAACTTCATTAATAATTTTTCGCAACTGCTGAGGCTGCATCTCGTGCAATGCAACACTGGTATGCACCACATCAAACAGATTATCTGCAAATGGCATCTCCTCGGCAAAAGCTTCCACATAAGAAGCTTCAGGGACATTTAACTGCGCTCGTTCCAAAGACTTAGGTGAAGCGTCCAATCCTGTTACATTTTGTGAATTTTTCACCAAATAATGCGTTGTTTGACCACTACCGCAACATAAATCTAAAACCTGAGTATCTGAGTGAATTGTTAAGCCTTGCAAAGCAAGTTGCCGAAAACGCGCTTCACCACCTACACTTAAGGCTGCTAAACGAGAGATACCATCATACAACCACTGATAGCGGTAACTCCAATCCCTTAAAATTGTTGCCATTGCATATTTCCTTGCTATTAAGCTTTATTATTTAATAAAGATATATTGTTAACATTAGTAAAAAATCTGAAAAGATTGGGGGAAAGTAACAGCTATGGGTCGTGTAGGCGTCTTATTACTCAATCTCGGTGGCCCCGATAAGCTAGAAGATGTCGGGCCGTTTTTGTATAACCTATTTTCCGATCCGGAAATTATTCGCCTACCGTTTCGCTGGTTGCAAAAGCCCCTAGCCTGGTTTATTGCCTCGCGGCGAACCAGAACATCTCAAGAGAATTATAAGCAAATCGGTGGCGGTTCCCCACTACGACGGATCACAGAAGCGCAAGGGGAAGCTTTAAAAGAACAGTTGGCTTATTTAGGGCAAGAAGCCGATATCTATGTGGGAATGCGTTATTGGCACCCCTATACAGAAGAAGCGATCGCACAGATTACCCAAGATAATGTAGAACACCTGGTTATATTACCACTATATCCCCAGTTTTCTATCAGTACTAGTGGTTCCAGCTTCCGGCTTTTAGATAAACTTTGGCAAGAAGACCCAAAACTTCAGCCCATTGAATACACCGTTATTCCTTCTTGGTACAAACAACCAGGCTACCTCCAAGCAATGGCGGAACTCATAGCCCAAGAACTTGAGCAGTATCCTAACCCAGATGAGGTTCATATATTCTTCAGCGCTCACGGTGTTCCTAAAAGCTATGTTGAAGAAGCTGGCGACCCTTACCAGCAAGAAATTGAAGAATGTACTGCTCTAATTATGCAGACCCTCAATCGTCCCAATGCCCACACCTTAGCTTACCAAAGTCGTGTCGGCCCAGTCGAATGGCTGCAACCCTATACTGAAGATGCGCTTAAAGAACTAGGCGCACAAGGTGTTAAAGATTTGGTTGTCGTGCCAATCAGTTTTGTCTCAGAGCATATTGAGACACTGCAAGAAATTGATATTGAGTATCGGGAAGTAGCAGAAGAATCAGGAATTCACAACTTCCGCCGCGTTCCTGCTCCTAATACCCATCCAGTATTTATTAATGCACTTGCAGACTTAGTGATTGATGCGCTGAAAAACCCCAGCTTCAAGCTTTCGCAAGCTGCCCAAATGAAAAAAATGGTGAAAATGTATCCCCAAGAACGTTGGGAATGGGGGCTAACTACTAGCGCTGAAGTCTGGAATGGTCGGATTGCTATGCTGGGCTTTATTGCCTTAATCATTGAGCTAATTACAGGTCATGGCTTCTTGCACATGATTGGGCTTTTGCAGTAAAAAATTTTGGGGAAGAGGCACAGAGGCAGGGGGAGATGAAGGAGATAAGGNGATTTCCAAGTAAAAAAATATTCCGTCGCAGAGGGACAAGGGGGACAAGGAAGACAAGGGAGACAAGGAAGAAAGAAGTCTAGTTGAGTAGACAAATTGAATAATTTATTTTTTGGAGTTCCCTAAACAAAACTCCTCACTCTTAAGGAACGTGGATTAAATAAAATGCAAAACTTTATCCTGTCTCACGCTCTCTCTCCTTAGGAGTCGTGTAAAAATAAGTTGAACAATTTAATATTTGTAGTGCGGGCATCTTGCCCGCGCGAGCAAGATGCTCGCACTACTTATTTTTACTTGATGCCTTAGTTGAGAATAGTACCTCTTTGGCAGATGGGCGTTGCATACGAAAAATTGGGGCAAACTGAGAAATCATGTTCTGTGTATAAAGATACTCTGAGTTTTGTGAAACAAGTTCCTAATAGTCATCTTCCACGATTAGTTAAAAAATCTATAGATGACTTAAGTCCGGGTTGCCTGAAATAGTGCGTAGGCGTAGCCCGTCGCAGACATCGCTTGTAGATAAGGTAGAATTAAGGTAAATATTATTATTGTTTACCGACAATTGCTAATTTCTACATTCATTGAGTTAATTACTGATTTGACTAGCGAACAACATTTTACCATGATTAAATAACTGGCAATTCTGAGTGTCGTTGGGGTTTAGTGATACCAGTCATACCACTGTTTAGCGCTACGAACTGCAAACCAGAGCAGTATTAAAGCAATTAATCCTCCTTGCCAGGGAGCATCAAAGGCAAAAAGGACTAGAGCAATACACAACGTATCTTGAAGAAAGACTGCCCACAAGGGTAAGCCACGTAACCGATAAAACCAACCAACTTGAACTAGCTGGAGTACTAAAGCTAACGAACCACCAATACAAGCAATCAGCCAATCTGGTGTTGCTGTTGCATTAGCTACTGCTAAACCCATAATTGCCCCCACAATGGGAGACATGAATAACTGAACCAGTTGTAATAATCTTTGCCCCCATAGTTTTTTTGAGGCTAATAATTCAAATAAAGACCAAAAGGTGAGGCAGCCTAACAATATTGGTGGGGAAATGTGAGATAAAACTGGAACTTGTGACCATAAGTCACTACCTTGCAATAATCCAATAATCAGCAAAGGTATGCCTATTCTCATTCCTGCTGCCGCAGATGCAGAAAGTGTGGCTAGGATTTCAATCATTAAAGCACTCGTAGTACTAATAAATAAATAAGTAAATATCTGTTATTTATATTACCCAGTGCTGGCGATAATTCCAGCATCAAGCAGACAGTATTCAGGAAGTAATACTAGAGATTTTTGATATTTTTATATTCTTTACTATCCGCTGTAGGGGCAATTCATTAATTGCCCCTACAGCACAGGCCAATTAATCCTAAATTCCCAATCGTTGGTAAACTTCTTCTAAATGCTGGAGATGCTGTTGGGGATCGAAACAGACTTCTAGTTCTGTTGGGGACAACTTTTCGGTAACGCGAGGATCTTTGCTAATTAAGTCCTGGAAATTCCCTCCTGGTTTGTTCCAAGCAATATGAGCGCTTTCTTGAACGATCGCATAAGCTTCTTCTCGGTTGCTTCCCTTGTCTATTAAGGCAAGTAGCACTTTTTGGCTGAACACAACGCCGCCGTAGCAGTTGAGATTTCGTGCCATGTTCTCAGGATAGACCAACAGGTTTTTTACCAAGTCGGTTATTTCTGACAACATAAAATGCGTCAAAGTACAAGCATCTGGCAAAATTACCCGTTCTACAGAACTGTGGGAAATATCCCTCTCATGCCAGAGTGCAACGTTTTCTAATGCTGCACCAGCATGACTTCTGACTAGTCGCGCCATTCCCGTCAGCCGTTCCGAACGGATGGGGTTGCGCTTGTGTGGCATAGCTGAGGAGCCTTTTTGACCTTTGGCGAAAAATTCTTCAACTTCCAGAACGTCTGTTTTTTGCAGATTGCGAATTTCTACAGCAAAACGTTCGATGGTTGCCGCTACCAAGGCTAATTGTTGCACGTAGTCGGCGTGGCGATCGCGGGAAATAACTTGTGTTGAAGCCGTATCGGGTTGGAGTCCGAGTTTTTGGCAAGCGATCGCTTCTACACGGGGTTCAACATTGGCGTAAGTTCCCACTGCACCAGAAATCTTACCCACAGCGATCGTTTGGCGGAGAATTCTCAAGCGTTCTTGGTGTCGCAACACTTCTGCTAACCAGCCAGCTAGCTTGAAACCAAAAGTAATCGGTTCAGCGTGAATACCATGCGATCGGCCAGCCATGACTGTATGACGATGTTCCCGTGCTTTTTGGCGAATTACCTCAATCAAATCTTCCAAACGTTGTAATAATAGATCCAGGCTGGCAACCAATTGCAGTGCTAAAGCTGTATCCAAAACATCCGAACTAGTTAAACCCAGGTGAATGTAGCGTCCGGCATCACCTACATATTCATTGACATTTGTCAAGAAAGCGATGACATCATGGCGGACTACAGCCTCAATTTCCAACACTCGCTTGGGGTCAAAATCTGCCTTAGCCTTGATTTCCTCAACCGCCTGAGATGGAATGTAACCCAGTTCAGCTTGAGCCTCACAAACAGCAATCTCGACTTGCAGCCAAGTTTTTAGTTTATAGGCTTCACTCCATAGATTAGCCATTTCGGGCAAAGTATAACGCTCAATCACAATTCGGCACAGAATACAACCGTCATATTTTACAGTCTAATTAGGGATTTCCAAGTAAAAAAATATTCCGTCGCAGAGGGACAAGGGGGACAAGGAAGACAAGGGAGACAAGGAAGAAAGAAGTCTAGTTGAGTAGACAAATTGAATAATTTATTTTTTGGAGTTCCCTTACTGTAGATCGCTTTTTAGTGTTACTTTTTGCTCAGGGACGGAATTAGTTTTTGACTCAAAGGTGATGATGCTAATCCTACCGTCAGCTTCCATATATGCAAACTTCACATCGGCTAAAAATTCTACACCTTGCTGACGTAACTTGCTCATCAACTCATCATCTGTAATTAATTCTCGTTGCAAATGACGCTGAATCATCCGACCATTTTTTACCAGTAGTAGCGGTGGCTGATTCAAAAAACGTTGGAACTGGGGTATTTTGTAGCCTAACCAGTTCAACAAATAACTCCAAAAAATCACAGTTCCTACTAAGATACCGCCTTCAGTAATCGATGTATAATTACTTGCCATAGCATTTTGGGCAGCTTCAGCAAATAATACAACTACGAGTAAATCAGTAATTCCTAATGTTCCTAGTTGGCGGCTAGGAAGGAAACGTAACACTGAGAACAGCGCTAAGTATACTAGTGAGCCACGGATAATCAATTCAAAGACGCTAATGCGAGGAATAAATATTGCCTGCCAATCGATAAAAAACCATTTTTCCATTAGCACTGATTTTCTTCCTTTTTCAATAGACTTCTGGAAAAAATCCAGTATCAGGTTATTTATCTACGTTCTTATTTCATAAAACTGATTTTTATTATAGGAATCCAGTTTGATTTTTGAACGAAATTAAGTATTTGTAGCGTGCGTTAGCGTTTCGCGTAACGCACCAAATCCTTAAAAATGGTGCGTTACGCGAAACGCTAACGCAACGCCAGGTCGCTCAAGTCGGGAAACCCGCCCACACGACTGGCTCCCCTACCTGTCTGTTCAAAAATGAAATAGTAGTCCTATAGAGATTAAATACTTCAATATTTATCAGAGTTACAAACATAAAATATCACTGTCGAAGGATTAAAATCGCGGATTTTTCCTTTTCTGTTTTAAGCGCTTGGGCTTCTTAAAAGACTTGAATAAGCGATTAATCAAGTTAGAAGATGATTTTTTATTAGTAGACGATTGCCTTGTTGGAGCCTTGCCATTATATTCCGTGTTATCAGATAAAGGTATGGCATGTTTAGTTGGGGTTATGCCGCTTCCATACCTTCTGGCATAAACTTGGGTAAATTCAGCACCAAAGAAAAGAATCTGTGCTGCATAGTTAACCCAAGCTAAAATCACCACCAGCGAACCAGCAGCACCATAAGCTGAACCAAAACTGCCATTACCTAAATATTGTCCTAATAAAAACCTCCCAATTGAGAACAAAACTGAGGTGAGAGAAGCTCCAACTAAAACATCACTCCAAGCAATTTCAACATCTGGTAAAACTTTAAAAATTAGTCCGAATAGGACTGTAGTTATAGCAAACGAGAGAATAAAATTGACAAGTTGCCAGAGAAAATCGACACCTGGTAACAAGTTGCTAAAGAATGTTACTAATGTTGTCAAAGCTGTACTAATTACTAGAGAAACTAATAGTAAAAAGCCAATACCTATGACCATTGCAAAGGACAAAACACGTAGACGAATGATGTTAGTTACGCCGCGTCCGGGTTTGGGTTTAACTTCCCAAATCGTGTTCATGGCATCTTGCAACTCGGTAAATAAACCAGTAGCACCCACTAGCAGAACTACAACACTAATAATCGAAGCGATCGCTCCTGTCTTTGGTTGGTTAGCATTCTGAATGGCTGATTCGAGAAACTTTGCACCTTCTATCCCCACTAAACCTTGAATTTGTCCGACAATTTGACCCCTTGCGGCCTCTTCTCCAAATACTGCGCCCGCGATCGCAATTACAATAATTAACAACGGTGCAATAGAAAAAATCGTGTAATAAGCTAACGCCGCCGCTAACCGTGAAGCTTTATCATCACTCCATTCTTTGAACGTCTCTTGAAACAACTTCCAAATCGCCTGCCAATTCATCCAACCAGTCTCCTTCTAAGAGGATATCGCTTACTTCCTGATATATTTGATACTTATTCTCTAGTTAGCGACATCCTCCCAAGGGAGTTTGTAAAGCGTCCTTGAGGAGGAATTTAATAGTTTTACCAAATTCTGGGGGTCTAAATCCCCGTTGCAAAAGTTAATTACGAATTACGAATTACGAATTACGAATTTTTTTACAAGAATAGGCAACGGTAAAGACCATGCTGTGAAATTAGCACGGTGCGTAGTTCAGTCTAACGACTTGGTAGCCTATGAAGATTTGAGGATTAAAAATATGGTGAAAAATCATTGTTTAGCCAAGTCCGTTAATGACGCATCTTGGTATCAGTTCCGTGTCTGGGTTGAGTACTTTGCAAAAGTATTTAAACGTGTCACGGTTGCGGTTAATCCGCAATACACTAGTCTTGAATGCTCTAGCTGTGGTGTCATCGTTAAGAAAACACTATCCACCCAAACTCATGCTTGTAAATGTGGGTGTGTGATGGATAGGGATGAGAACGCAGCTAGGAATATCCTTAGTCGGGGATTGGGTACGGTAGGGCATACCGGAACCTTTGCGCTAGACGCAAGCAACGCTTGGGGAGATGAGTCCTCTACTCAATCTGGCGCAAGCCTGATTGAGCAAGTCATGTCTTAGATTCAAGAATCCCCGTTCCCTTTAGGGCGGGGAGTGTCAATGCATTCTGTCGATTGTCCGATATTGAATTGCTTCCGCTACATGACTAGTTTTGAGATCATCATCTCCCGCTAAATCTGCAATTGTTCGTGCTACTTTGAGAATGCGATCGCTAGCTCTGGCTGATAAACCTAATTTTCTAATGGCTACTTCTAATAAATTACGACTAGCATCATCTAGCTTGCACCATATCTGGAGATGACGACTTTGCATTTGGGCATTGCAACGCAGATTTGCTTCTCCTTCAAAGCGGGTAATGGCGCGATCGCTTGCTTGTTGAACTCGTTGTAGGACTGAGATTGATGTTTCTCCCGTAGGTTGTTGGGTAATTTCTTCTGGTTTCAAGCGATTCACCGCAACTTGTAAATCAATCCGATCCATCAATGGCCCAGAAAGTTTTGCCCAATATTGCTCGCGTTGGCGGGGAGAACAAGTACATTGTTGGATGGTATCGCCATAGTAACCGCAAGGGCAGGGATTAGTACTCGCTACCAAAGTAAACTGCGCCGGAAATGTTACCGATAGTTTGGTACGGGAAATTGTAACGTAGCCATCTTCTAAAGGCTGACGCAGAAATTCTAAAACATCACGTTTAAATTCTGTTAATTCATCTAAGAATAATATGCCATTGTGAGATAATGAAATTTCGCCAGGACGAGGAAAGCTACCACCACCAACAAGAGAAGGCCCGGATGCTGAGTGGTGGGGACTGCGAAAAGGGCGATCGCGTACCAACGAACCGCGATTTTTTAATAAACCAGCCACCGAATGGATACGAGTCACTTCTAAAGATTCAGCAAAACTCAGAGGCGGTAAAATTCCTGGTAAGCGCCGTGCTAACATGGTTTTTCCACTACCAGGTGGCCCGACAAAAATTAATTATCTTTAGCTCTTAAAAACAATTCTTTAAAGTAAACAACAACAACTTGACAGGTATATCTGCACATTGTAGACTATTTAACATTCAGCGATTCCACAAAGTCAATAAAGTCTACAAAGTAAATGAAAGTTCAGAGGGTACGCATCCCCAAGAGCGAGAAAGTTACCTGGATTGTGCTAGGGGATGATTATTTGCCCATAGAACCAATTCGGGAATACCTAGCTTATCTAGAAAGCATTGAGCGATCGCCAAACACAATTAGGTCTTACGCCCATCACCTCAGTCTCTATTGGGAATATCTTGAAACCTACGATTTGGATTGGACGCAAGTTAGCGTAATTGAGCTTGCCGAATTTATGGCATGGCTTAGAAGTCCTAATCCTCAAAAAATTGCATCAATGCAAGAAGTGGTTGCCAAGCGCACAGAATCAACTGTCAATGTGATTCTGACTTCAGTCTGTATGCTTTACGATTTCCATGAAAAAACGGGTAAAGTACCACATATTCCTCTCTATCGGTCACAGGTCATGCCAGGTAGGAAGTATAAAAGCTTCTTGCATCACATAACTAAGAGCAAATCGACAAGAACCCGTTTACTCAAACTCAAAGAACCAAAGCACTATCCAGAAACACTTTCATCTGAGCAGGTCAAACAACTTATTGATAATTGCAAGCGAATTAGGGATAAATTTTTGATTTGTTTGCTGCATGAAAGCGGTATGCGAATTGGGCAAGCACTAGGTCTAAGACATGAAGACATTCAATCTTGGGATAATCTTATCAAAGTTATCCCTAGAGACGACAATGCTAATGGCGCTCGTGCTAAAGGCAACTCTCCCTACAATGTCGATGTCACAAAAGAATTGATGGGACTTTATAGCCAATATTTACAAGATGAATTCATGGAAATACTCGGTGATGACCTCAGTGACTATGTTTTTGTAAATCTTTGGGATGGAGAGATTGGCTCTGCGATGACATACAACAATGTTATGGATCTGTTCAATCGCCTCAAAAGGAAAACTGGGATTGCTGCTCATCCTCACATGCTTAGACATACGCACGCTACAGAACTAGTTCGTGAAGGCGTGGGAATGGCTTATGTCCAGAAACGACTAAACCACGCAAGTATTCAAACCACAATTGATACCTATGTTCATGTCAACAATGAAGACATGAAAAGAGAATATAACCAATATTTGAACAATAGATATGACGCAGAATCAGCCAGTAGTTCAGAAGCAGAATAAAGTCTATCAATTTGTTAACTGCCCAAGGTGTAAAAGTACCAGTTTTAGGAAAAATGGAAAAAATTCATCTGGTACTCAAATTTATATATGTAAGCAGTGCTATAAAACTTTTACACCGGAGGCATTGGCTTTAATTCAAGAATCTAAGGAAGTAAGTGTTAATCCTAAACATGAGTATTCTAAAGATATTTGGGATTGTCGAGCATTGGGAGTTGATGGTGGTGTAGGAAAATCCAGTTATAAACTAAATTTCGCTCCTATAAAACAAGACTGGTTGAAAGAAACAGCGAAAACTTATTTAAAGGTTTGCCTGAGTTCTATCACATTCGCTTCTGTACAAGAAAAACTCAGTTCAATCAGAAAATTATCAAAGTTTTTTTCAGAAAACTACCCAAATATTATCCCGGAAAAGATAAACCGCGATGTCATCACTGAATACACAATATATTTAGCAAGTCAAAAATTAGCATCAAGTACCAGATATAAGTGTATTAGTGATGCAAAACTGTTTTTTGATTCCGCTTATCAATATCAATGGCTTGATGTCCGAAGGTATTTGGTTCGTCCTGAAGATTTTCCTAAGATAGAAAAAAGACTCCCTCGCTACATTCCAGAAGAAGTAATGCAGCAACTTAATCAATACTTGGATGATTTGGCAGAGCCAATAATGCGAATGATATTAGTGTTGCAAGTGTGACGAGATAAAAAAGTTGGATAATATTAAGGCTTGAAACCCTTGCTATTCCGTATGTAGAAAAATTAAAAGTTGGATAATTTAATGAGCTTAAAGAAGCTGATACTGGTACATGAGGTAAAATCTGAATAAAAAAGTTGGATAATTTCTTGAAAGCATTGTAAATAAAGGCTTTAGAGGTCTGAAGGATTAACAGTCGACGGCGAGGGAAAATATTAAGTTATGTTAATATGCTATTGATATAAGAATCTTAATTAAATTTTGCTCAGTAAAGTGAGCAAGAAACCTTTGTATAGCAAGCTTCCAGTCACCTTTGTTTTTCAAAAACCAAATACGAGTCCTGTATAGCGTGAGCTATCAAATTATTCGCTCACATCACGCTTGGGACGTTGGAACGTGAAGGTAAAAGTGCTGTCACTTTGTATAACCTGACGAATCTCTTGGTACATAGGATAGTTGCCAATACCGCTTAAATAAAGCCAACCACGAGTTCTGGTCATCGCAGTAAAAAGTTGGTTGCGTGCAGTAATATTGCTTTCATTCCGAGCAATGTAATCTAAGCCAACAACATAAACTACGCTTGCTTCATTACCCTTAGCACGATGAATTCCTGCTATTGTCACGCTATCTGGATTCCAAAAACGGTTTGGAAAAACATTGTGCCTATTATCCGGAAAAAAATTAATTGTTGGTGCAGTCGGAATATAATAATTAATTCCCGCATCCAAAAAATGATTGGCAGTTTGTTCTTGGAGCTTTTTGGTTTCAAAACTATTCCCCAAAACAATTACTAAAATATCCTGGCTGGGATTTAGCTTTTCATCTTCAATATTATGCTTAATGCAATTAGCCAAAGCTTTAAGTTCGGCTTGCCGGGAACTGTAAAATTGAAACGATATCAGTTCCTTATCCCAAAGCGTCCGTATAGGATTGGGTGAATTTTCCTGGGGTCTTGTTAAAGTAATAGTTGCTCCAGGAATGCGAAAATCTCCTTGGGTTACTTGATAGCCAATTCGCTCCCAATCCTTTTTGTTGGTAATTCCTGCCAGCATTCCTTCGGGTCGCAATAATCCCATACCCAAGGCTTGGGCAGCAGCAAGAATACACCTGGGAGTGCGATACGAACGTTTTAGAACGTGAGCTTTTCTAATCTTGCCAAGGTAGAATCCCCCACTACTACCGCCGATAATTTGACTGAGTTCGCTTCCCAAAACTTGCTTTGAAGTAGGAATTACTAAGCTGTTTAGGCTTTGTGCTTCATCATAAGCCCAAATTAATCGTCGCAGTTCTGGTGTGTTTGCCTCTGGCGATCGTAAGGCTTGATACGCCATCCAATAAAATGGTTGTTTGCCTTTAAATTTCAGTGCATCGTCATCAATGATTAAATCTTGTCCTTCATCAATTAAGATGGCATCAAATTGTGGTGGTATTGTTGTAACTTCAAGCAAATCTCTACACGCAGCAGCTAAAGCCGTTTCTGGAGTGAAATTGGGGAAATGGCTCACATTTTTCGGTTGCACACGAGAAGCTTTACAAATCGTGCTGTACAGTCCTGGTTGGTTTGTTCCACCCCAAGCGTGCAGTACTTTAAGTTTTGAACTTTTAGCGTTGTAGCAAACCTCTCCGCCACTAAAATAGCGCAACCACTGGTCTACTAGTTCGATAATTAAGTTATAAAGACTCCGGGTAAAAAATACTAAAGCAATATCCCAATCTGGATGACGTAAATGCATCCGTGCTGCCTTCTGACAAAGCAAAAGCGTTTTACCCGAACCTGCCGTGCCTCTAATGCGCTGTGGCCCTGGAGGTATTTGCATTCCAATTTCGGTTTGCTGCCAGTCAACGTCGCTAATCCACTCATGTAGGTGAACAATAGCTTGACTACGCGGTGACAGTGTGGTTTTTTGGCTGACTGGAGGCGTTTTATTTGGTATCGGAGAGACAACTTGTTTAAGTAACTGCTGCCACTGCTGGTCGTTTAAAGTTGAAGCAGCGTGACGAATAACCGTAGCATTATTAGCAATGTAATCGAGTAAATCTGGTTGCCGTTCTAAATCATCTTTGAAGATAATTGGTGGGCAGGTAAGATGGTTGTCGTCAAATCCTTTATCTCTCCAAGCACGACGTGTAATTTTTGGTAGAGCTACAATAACTCTGGCTGCAACCTTTTCGTAAAGGAATGAGTTTCTGTCGCAGCGATTTATGATACTAAACGCTTGTTTTTCAGCTTGCTCGATCGGAGCGAGGTATTCCTTGTAAAAACCAGGTATCATTTTCCATCGGTTAGCCTCAACCTTTTTGATATCATTGATAGCGATAGATTTCACTTCGATGATGGCTAGCCCCAAATCCTTACTAACAAGTAAAATATCCATCTCGCGGCGACTTCGTTCTTCCTGGGAGAAAGCGCGGTAGCCCCATATTGCAATACCTTCTCCTTGTGTCAACTTCTGACGAACTGTGTCCCAGACGATTCGTTCACCTTGATAACCTGTTCCACCAGTTGACTCGGTTTCAATAAACTTCCAAGCAACAACTTGGTTATTGGTAGCTGCAACCATAAATATAATTATTTAATGATTTCTATAAAATACTGCTGAAATTTTAATTTAATAATCAGCTATAAATTTTGTGTTGAGACGTTCATACAACAATTAATTATTTTTAACTGTTAAATTTTAAAATGTCTATACCAGAACAGTTAATTAAATATTTATAGTTATTTGATAGACCATCTGAATTATTGGGAAAACTAAAATTACCCTTCTCCTACCATAAATATATTTAATGGGTGTGCCTGGATAATGAATAGTCTTTTGAAAATCCCGTCCTTACTGCTAGGACTGATAAAGCCAAAATCTAATAAGTTTGAAATCGAATGCTACGGTCAAGGTGATAGTGCGCTTGAGATGCAACAAATTCAGCAGATTATGGAGTGGCTATTTGCTAGTCTAATGAATGCAGGATATTTTGGTAGGTCGCATCTAATTTGGGATCTAGGCGAACAGGACTGGAAACAAGTGGCATTAACAGGACTTTTGAGAGATGAGCCAGTATTTTTATATCGTTGTAATGACAGACCTTCTTTACCACCTGAACACTGCTGCTGGCGCTTAATGGCAGAATATCCATCTTTGAGAATTTATCAGTTGGAAGTTTTGGAGCAGTAAATTCTGATTTGATTATTTAGTTGTTGTTTTAGTGACGGCGCAAACTTGAGGAGAAGCAGCGGAGAAATAAAAGGGGAAGCTTTCGCACCTGTTGTTTCTATTGATTAGCCTCCATTTATATGGAGACGATTTGTGGATTTCAGTTTATCGAGTAAGTTGAGAAGTTTCCATTAATTTGCCTCCATATAGTTATTGGAGACGGCACAGTACCAGCCGACGTTCAGACTGCGGTTGACAAGTTTCCATTAATTCGCCTCCACATAGTTAGTGGAGACTTTTCTTTGTATCCTATTATTAGGAATAATTGTGTTTCCATTAATTCGCCTCCACATAGTTAGTGGAGACTCCATCTCTAAAATAGAGTAGGGTAAAACCACACGGAGTTTCCATTAATTCGCCTCCACATAGTTAGTGGAGACAACAAATTGCAAAAACTGTATTCAGTGGTAGCAAGCGTTTCCATTAATTCGCCTCCACATAGTTAGTGGAGACATTATTTTTTGATGGTCGTTCGCTTCATACTCGTTTCCATTAATTCGCCTCCACATAGTTAGTGGAGACATAAGGTTTCCCCAACTCATTTATTGTTTGATTTAAGTTTCCATTAATTCGCCTCCACATAGTTAGTGGAGACAAGAATGTTAACTACACACAAGATGATATTGGTTTCCATTAATTCGCCTCCACATAGTTAGTGGAGACCTAACCTAAGTGAGTTTGCGCGTCAGCACAGCCTAGTTTCCATTAATTCGCCTCCACATAGTTAGTGGAGACAAGATGAACTCAACGATCGCATAACCCAAATCAAGTTTCCATTAATTCGCCTCCACATAGTTAGTGGAGACATCTTTAACTTAGATTCTGTACGCCCTTTTGTTTCCATTAATTCCACTTCTCCGAAGAGAAGCGACTTTATTGCACAGGTAGATTATACTGCACAAGCAGTGTTTCCATTAATTCCACTTCTCCGAAGAGAAGCGACTCCTTATTCCTTGCCCAGCGCTCTGGCTATGGTTTCTATTAATTCCACTTCTCCGAAGAGAAGCGACCCCTCTTATTTAACCCCTTACGTAGCCTGATGTCCAGATGCCATTTGCGACGGGGTATAAAGTTACAGCCAAATTTAACCATATTACATACATATAAAAACCCTGAAACCCTTAGACAGTAAGACATCGGCGGGGTCAACGAAAGAACAAACATTTCCCGCTTTTGCTGACCCCGCCGCAAGAGCTTCCACTCTAGAAAGCAAAAAGTAGATCCTTGACCATAGCAAAGATTATTCGATCGCCAAAAGACCCATAGAAATTCCCGATAATAGGGATGTCGCATTCCAAGTTTCCGGCTGTTTCTATACTCTCATTTTTTTATATCTTTACCTGTTAAATAAGAGAGTCTGCTACTTCTTGAAGTTTCTTATTCAACTTATCTCTTTTATAAGGAAGTTTAAAATAGCTTATCGCCTCTAAGAATGGCTGTTTAACAGAATTTACATAGGTAGTCATTACATCAGATGCTTGATGATTTTTAGACCCCAATAAATAATCAATTACTTCCTTCTCTTCAGCCCCGCACAAGTTATGCATTAATTGGTTACGGAGGTCATCTTCTGTCTTTCTATTAGAGTCACAATACCATAATAATAACGGCCACTTGGGAAAAGTCTTATCTATATTGTTTAACCAAGCAATTAGAGCAAAGTTTTTATTGGTAATATCAAAATCTTTTTCTGTATTAAATCTAAATCTATCTACAGGAAACCTTAATTTTTGTAAAACTACTTTTTTCTCATTAATACTTTGATAATTAACAGATGCTTTTAGAAATAATCCACGGGGAATCCACTCTAATAAATCGCAGACTTTTTGAGAGCTACCATTTAAAATCACAGTTTCATTAATCATCGCTACTTGTGATAGAATAGCCACCTTTAAAAAGGTTTCTTGAGCAGCAGCAAGTAGAGTAATCCCTTGGAGATAATTTTTCTGATTAAAGAAAAAACCTATGAGATCGAGAGCATCAACAATGCGTTGAGTAGCTTGCGTAATTTCAAAATCTTGTCCGCTATCCATTAGAGTACTATGGAGATTAAAGAAATCAACAATCTTCTCTAAGCTAGCTATAGCAGCTTTGTCTATTCTATCTATATCTTCTAAAATTTTTAGCGCTGCGCCAGGGAAGCCTCCTATAATTAACTGCTTTACTTTTTGAATCTGTATCCCCCGCCGATAATTAGAGCTTTCAATAGCTTCTGATTTAGATTTCTGTTCATAATTTTCATCAAAATATTCATTACTAACTAAAAACTTAACTTTCTGAAATCTGCCTAAGCTAACGAATTGTACAGCAGAAGATATCGCCGGTGTTCCAGCTTGATGACTAACATAAACAGGCTTTAGTGGATTAAAGTCTAACTTGCGGAATGCTTCTTCTACCAAATAAAGGGTTTCATTCCAATTATCTATACCTTTATCATCAGTTTTTGGTGCAAGATATAAAAATTCTAATTGACAGTCAAATTTTCCTTGTAAATACCACTCTAGTAGAGCCTTAAGTGTACAAGTATCTTGCCAATAGGGACACTTTTCATAAATAATTTGGTCTTGTTTAAATATTTCAGTTTGGTCTGTAAGTAAAATTATAATCCTTTCCAGCTTAATGTTATTTTCTAGAAAATATTCATAATAAGTATCAAGAAGTGGGAATTCTAAATCTGACTCGTATTTATCTGGTTTATTGCCATAGACTATACCTAAAAGCCTAGCACTTACTGGATATCCCGCCTCTTTATTATAGGGATCTTTCGGGGTAAGTGGAGCAAACTCTGTACACTCCAAATCATATCTGACTTCACCGTATAAATTTCCCCAATTTTTACTATGCTTGAGGAGGACATCGCTATTACCCGTTGTGATAATCCAAATACTCATATTTACTCCCCCCAAAGTTTGGTAAATTCGCTGGTTGCTAAGAAAGCTAAAAATTCTTCTGTTCTCTCATCTTTTTTATCAGGAAAAATGGTGAGTAACTCTACATACCTTCTTCCCTGACGTTTCATCTCTCCGTCTCTGATTTTGTAGTGCGGGTACATGCGATGCCAAATTCTACCAATTTGACTCATCTTACCTGTAAGGTTTGAGCCTTTAATTGATTTGCTTCCTTGGTAATTCCCGTGAAACCATCTCACAGCTAAACTATCATCTTCGTCTTGTGCAATACGTCCCCAAACTTGAACTTTTTGCGGATGGAATGATTCGCGCCAAGAAGTTAATTTATTACTTGGGGTTTTATCTTTTAATTTCATCCAGTTATTTACAGTCTTATGAATATCATTCAGAATATTAGTGATATGACTGAGGCTATTTACTGGGAAGTAGTATTGATTTGATTGCTTAGGGAATTCCCAATGACAACCTATCATGGGTTTACCATTTAAATACTCTGGAAAGAATAGACGATGGTCAATGCGTCGCCACGATTTACCAAAGCCACCAAGCAGCATAGCAAATCTTAAAATTTGTGTTGCTAATATTTTTAATTCTTTTTTATATTCTTTTGAGGTATCACCCATGCTAAGAATATTTAAAGTTCCTGCATTTAATTCATAGATAGGCATGGTTACATTCCCATACCGATATACATCCATTTCTAAATCAACAGCATTAAAAGCAATTCCTAACTGTCCGACAACAGCACCATTTCTCCCTGCAAATCCTCCCCAAAGCTCTCTAGTTAATTCTTCGGCTGTATTTTCATCAGTAATGCCACTAAATAAGCGCAGGGTGTGACCACGTAAAGCAGCTTTAAAAATATTGGGACGAAACTCGCCTGTTTTATCAATTAATTGTGAGGCTAATCCTTGTCCACGCAGATTAACAGAGACCAATTTGGTTTCTGGGTGATTTATCGGTTGACCATAACCGGCACTAACTCTAGAACCAATACCTCGTTCTATAGCTTTATCCCAAATACTCCAGATAGTCTCCCATTCACTGGCTTCTAGTGCTTCGGTGCTGGAGATACCGAATATTAAGGTAGGTTGATAGAGGGATATCTGAATAAATGCTGAGTGGCTACCGTTATTTTTAATTTGCCAATCCTGTTGAGGATGAACTACATCAATTAATGGTTGTTCAGCCCACGTTGCATCTTTGGGATAACCACCATGAAAGCGAAGAATTCCCGGTATAGTATCATTGCTAGTTAGTTTGCCACCGCAATATCTTGCACCCTGTTCTGAGGTACAAGCACGTAAAAAAGCACCTTTCATGCTTGCGCCGGGGTAAAACGGAAATCCCTTAGCAGCGATGACTGGCCGAATTATATCTTCATCTTGCCCACTGTTAGAAACAAAGCGCCAAGTTATTTTATATTCTTTTGTTTTAACATTGGTGTTAAATGTGGGAGGGTCGATTGCAGAACCTTCTACCCATTCATCAACCCATCTCTCAGACTGTTCGGGATTTCTGATATATTGAATCTGCCCGCGCCCTGAGATTTGCGCTTGAAACATTAACGGAACTTCATTACTATTATTCATCTGCAAATCCTGATTTTTTGTAGCGCTGAGTCCACCAAACCAAACTGTCACAGAATTGAGTAAGCACAGCTAAACAAATTCTTTGGTCTTCAATTGGAAGTTCCCATAATTTGGCGGCGAACTGCTGAATTTTTAAGGTTTCATTATTGCTGACATCTTCTTGAGGAAGCTTAATTCCAGCCAGTTGCATAATTTTGACAAAGCTTTTCCATGTATCACGCCAATATTCGCCTTTGGCTTTTTCTTTATCTAAAAGTCGCAATTGTTCTCCCCAAAATCTCTCTAAGCCGTAAGCTACAGTTATTCGCATCTTGTGAGATTGACCAATAACACCTTTTTGGTCGCGGTGTTTGAGGACTAGGCGTTGTGCTTCTTGGTCTAAGTCGTAAGATTTCCAAGTCATATATTCACACCCCATTTAAAGTTAAACTACAGTGACCAAAACCAATGGATTCTAAACCACCAAGATAAATATCTGTGCTTTGAGTACCATTTAATGGTTGCCATTGCTTTCCTGATTTATCATCTTTGATGGCAATGGGAAAGACTAAAATAGTCCCTTCTGGCAAGGCTTCGGTGTTAAAGAAGCCACCACCATCGACAACCTTTTGGTCAGGTTTTAAGCGCACACGACTTTGACGATATAAAGCCATGTCATGAATCATGGAAATATCACTATCGTCTACGATCACTGCTGGCTTTTCTTTTCCTAATGGAAACCAAGCGGATAAGTCTACGGTTTTGTTGATAGTCAAAAATCCTAAGTTGAAAAACAGGGTCTTTTTACCTTGTGATTCCCGCGCTTTTAAGTTCTTGGAGCCTGTATACGGGTCTGGTATATCTATTTCTTTGAGAGATTTACCATTAAATTTGACAGTATCGCCAGCAATTCTTTGGTAGCGTTGGAGTAAACGTGGACTACTTACCCACACAATTGGTTGACCAGGACAAAAGACCGGTAGCCAGAGAATAGAAGCGTATTCAAATTTGATAATAGACTCATTATTAATTTCTGATTGTTCTGAACCTGCTTCATTGCCATACCAATAATTTGCTGCTTGTTCTCCATCTAGCAGACGCATTTCTGAACGCAGGCGACCGCGAATCGAACTACCGGGAAGAATACCAGTTTGAGTAAATTGGTCGCGGAAGATGAGGTTTAAATTACCGCTTTCTTCTCCAGCAGTTGCACCGACGTGCAGAGGTGCTAAAGTTTCAATAATTCCATAAGCTTTTTTGTACATTTTAGGCGACTCCTTTAATTTCTGTTGGCAAACATAAACCGCATCCTACACGTTTAAGGCTGTAACCTTCTTTGGGAAACCATGCTTCATCCCATGACCACCAAGGTTTGTTTAAAGGTTCTGCAAGCACATAAACACTACCAGCCGGAACCGCGTAACGTCCCCTTCCTAAATTCCCTTTGGCGCGGTAACGGTAGGGTACTGGTTTATCTGTTAGCATCTCTACTGTCTGGGGAAAGCTCTCATGTTGAGGATGGCGGTGAGAGAAACGGTTAGAACCCCATGTAGCTGGTGTAATTAAGGCAAAGGTACGTTCTATTGGCTGATTTAATAGATTTAAAAATTTCTTATTTTTGATGTCCTCACATTCTATTTCGACAACGTGATTTTCACCACCAAAACGATACCAGCCGTTTTCTATAGGATATGTTGATAGATAAACTAAACAGGTATCGTCTGCCATTTGGACAGAATTTTCTAGAAAAAGTCCGTCGGAGTTTTCTACACACCGCTCAGTTGCTTTAATTTTGGGATGCAAAAAAGAAACGTATTTCCAAGGATTATCAGCAACAGATTTATATTCATTAGTCCTGATTGCTTTAGCTGGAGTCCCCCAAGAATCTATCGTTTGCCAACGATAATCTGGTTCTAGTTTCTCGCTTTTATTTTCTAGCTCCCATTTATCATCCTTTAATTGCCACTCATCAACGGCTTTTTTGGCAATTATTTTATGCCAAGGGATAGGAATATAAAAATTTTGTCTTTCGTTGTATTTCGCCCAAAATGGGCCTGCAACACATAGGTTAGTACTCAACTCACTTTGAGTAAACTTTTCTGTTGTCTTGTTAACGCTAAACATTAAACCTGAGAGTGTCGCGGCTTCTGGAGGGAATTTAGCACCAGAACGACCCACTAGATTTTCTGGTGAAAGAAATGCACCTGCACTTCCATACATTAATCCCAAGGGACGAATAGTAATTAGGTATTTGAACATAAATGCCAGCCTACTTTAATTAAATTGCTAATCCAATCAATTGTGGCTTTTGCTCTATCATAAGGAGCATCTTCATCATCAAAACCCACAAGATGTTTAGCACGTTCATAATTTAGTAATTCTTTGCCTTCACCTGGAAAGTAAATGTCAAAGAATTCAATAGCGAATTTTTCGACAAAGCTCTTTTTATCAAGATTAAAAGCACGTCGGGATTCTAATTGAGCTAAATCTTGATAAATGTGACTCCAGTTGGCTTTTTTCTCTCTGTCTTGATACTTGGTCAAAATATTTAAATAATCCCAAGGACAAGTCCATTGCACATATTGACCACTGTTAAAGACAATTCTGATGGTGACTCGCCCACGCCCTGAAGATTTAGCTAGCTTTTCTGCTTCACGACAATGTTGTAAAATATCTCTTTGAGGGACGCTAGAACCTGCCCAAACAAATCCGACGCTTAAGCCTATCTTTTGGTCATGTCTTTCCCAAATTTTGGGTAATGTAATTAACCATGCAACAGCTTGCTGGGCTGTAATCGCTTCTTGATCCTTGTCTCGATAAATTACACCTAAAAAATCGTCTCCACCTGCATAAACTACCCGACCGATTTCTTGGGGGAAGTCTCTGCTAAAGTCTTTCCCCCAGTGACGCATCGCTTGACTAAACTTTTTCAGTTCATCATCACCATTTTCTAAGTCTGCTATTTCCTTTAGGTGTTTCCCAACTTCATCGCCATCACCCATAAACCAACCTGTCCAGCGTCCTTTACCTTGCTCATTTTTGGCTTCGGGGCCTCTATAAATTTCGCTGAAGCTTTCTAGTTTAGACATCCCTAAATTGTTGGCAATTTCTGGCAGCGTGACTAAACGTTTCACTAATTCGGGAATACTTAATTTTTCATTGAGTGCAAAAAACTTACCTTCTGGTTCTGTATCTTGAGAACGATTTTCTAATACACAAGCAAGGCGTTTATAGAAGATTTTAATATCGTCTTTTTCTATAGTCCACTGGCGATTTTTAGGATTTCGTGCTTCTCCACCTAATCCGGGAAATGCAATTCCATCCGTACCTGTTAAACTAGAACTCTCCCCAATCCAGTTGACAGCAGTCCACCCACGGCAAAGTTTGCGGGTTTCTAAATCATCCATCGCCGCTTGAATACTGTCGCCTTCTCCCCAAAAAATTTCCCAGGCGTGGTTTCCCCAATTTGCCCACTCCCTCTCCCAGTAGTATGTATAGTCAGGTAATTTCTCCTCTATCCAGCACCGACATTCCTTCAACATTCCCTTCCATGCGGACAATAAGGTTTTTTCCACCTCTGATTTTGAAAATACTCCCTTAATAAGAATGCGATTGGGTTAAATCGGAATTAATGGAAACACCAAGTGACCATCTGCGTGCCGATACACATTCTTAACCCTACCGATTGGGTTAAATCGGAATTAATGGAAACTTTACACATTCTTTGCCACAACTTCACCAGCAACCCTACCGATTGGGTTAAATCGGAATTAATGGAAACCAACAATCATCAAAGCAATAAGAGCCGGAGCAAAATTTCCCTACCGATTGGGTTAAATCGGAATTAATGGAAACAAGTAATTACTTATCAGCGCATAGGCTAAACCATGTCCCTACCGATTGGGTTAAATCGGAATTAATGGAAACGGTTACCTCCGTCTTGCCACCATTAACCGTAACGTTGACCCTACCGATTGGGTTAAATCGGAATTAATGCAAAACAATGCCATTACTTCGCTTCTCTGTGTTTGAGAAGCTAAATTAATTCAACCCTTAATTAATACCGTCGTCATTCGCTTGAAAAGCCTAGACAACAAACAAATAACAGTTAAAAGTTAAAGTAGAAAAACTTTTAGTCTTGAACTCCTGATGATCTGTCACTTCCTCATCGGTATCCCCGGTAGTGGGAAAACCACCTTCGCGGTCGAGTTAGCAAAATTGGGGAATTATCGCATTGTCTCCACTGATGCAATTCGCCAAAAACTCTATGGTAATGCAAGTATCCAGGGTGAGTGGAGTCATATAGAAGAAAAAGTAATTTCTGAGATTGCTGATGCAATAGCTCAAGGTGATTCCGTAATCTATGACGCTACCAATGCCAAGCGTGTATGGCGGATGGATTTGTTAAAAGAGCTAAATTCATCTGTTGCTTGCCTTGCAGAGCATCGGGAAGAGGTTTTGTGGATGGGGTGGCATTTGCAAACCCCGATTGCAACTTGCAAGTTGTGGAACCAAAAGCGCACCCGACAAGTTCCAGACATGATCATTGAGAATATGCACAAATCTCTCCAAGACTTTCCGCCAATAGCTGCGGAGGGATTTGCATCTGTCAAAGAAATCGATGTCACATCTTCCAAGTTCGACATTCAGCAAATTCCAACCCAAATCCAGCAGCTTCCTCGTACCCTTACTAACCGCGCTAATCGTAATCGCCACATTACTTTACACGGTTACAGTAAGCTGTTGGATTTTGAGCGCTTAATGCATTTAATTTCTCTAATTATTCGCTATCCAGGAATTGGAAATCTGCAAACCACTAACCACACTTTGCTGGAAAGTATTTTGGGTAATGCTCCTGCGTTTGCAAGTTCCTTAGAGGAAGTTACCGCCTTCATGGATAAATTATGCGGTACGACTTACGCTAATAAAAATGCCATTGAATTTGACTTACACTGGCTACAACAAAATTCCCTCATTGGAGTCAATAGTATTGCCCCTTCTTCTGGCATCACTGTACCACCCGATCACTCTATTACACCATCGACTTTTGTAACTCATCCTTATTCTGACTGCGATAGCTTTTGGAGGTTGATACAAATAATTCGCTTGATTCTCCACCACCCATTTTTGCAAGATACAGGAAAGGGAAGCTTGCAAACGCTCGTGTCTGCACTCAGGGAAAATGGGATTATCGATGGCGATGGTTTAGATACTGTCCGCAAGGACATTGAAAAGGTTCTCAAACCTTATAAAATATTGCCAGAATTTCCCTTGAGAGATGGGTATTTTGCAGGGACAGCGATTTTATCAACACATGAATTAACTAAAGTGTTTGATGTTCTCCAGTCTCAAGCTAAAAGCCTTGATGATCCTGTAGCATTGGAGATTTATGAAATATTTGCTACACGGATGGTAAAAAGTAAGTTGGGGGTAAGTAATGTGTATCCGGTACGGGCGATCACAAATCGTAGTATGATTGAACCAGAGTTTTTACCATCTGATACCCTTTCTAAGAATTTACAGCAATTAGAAGAGGCAATAATTAAAGGACAATTGCTGGAATTAAATCGCTTTCCTGGCGGTGGTAAATTTGCTCTTGATGAAGAAGGTTTTTTTTTAGCATTTCCATTGCAAATCGTATTTTGTAACCAAGCGTGGTATTTAGGTTTTGAGTGTGAAGGTGGAAAGTATGCAGGATTGTTCCGGTTTGAGCGTTTGGATAGATTGTTTGTAGGTCAATTTCAAGGAAGATTCCGTTCTAAACAGGAACAGGAAAAATCATTACAGAAATTACAGAAGCTTTCTGCTGCTAGCGCAGGGATTTTTTTAGGGTATAGCGCCAGTGACCAGCACAAGTTTCTTTCTAACGATAAGCAAGAACATTCCCAAGCTTGTATTACAGTGGAACTGTGGTTTAACGATGCTATGTTCCGATTTATCGCTGAAGGCACTAAGAGATTCCCTGCAAGACAAATGAATATGTCTCCACCTGTAGAGGGCGGAAGACTAATGTTACCTAAGTCAATTTTCTGCCTAAAGAAAACCACAAATAAACAGTTTCCTAATCGCTTTCGCGTGGTATTGCCTATATGGTATTTGGGTGATGTAGAGTTTCTGCGGTGGATTGTTGGTTTTGGCGGTAATGTTAAGGTAGTACAGCCAGAGGAATTGGTAGCTAAGGTTAAGGGAATTGGTGAGGCGATTCTTAAAGTTTATCAGCAGTAAGAAATAAAAATATATATTCCAAAATACTTTTAAAGGTCAGGATGTTTACATCTCGACCTTTTTATTTAGGGAAATTCCACTTCTCATTAGAGAAGCAACAAGCAAAACACTTCATTTGGAACTTCAATTGGAATGCTACAGACGAGTTTCCATTAATTCCACTTCTCATTGGAGAAGCGACTTTAGGAGAGTTATTCTATTGTGCTGCTGAAATAACGTTTCCATTAATTCCACTTCTCATTGGAGAAGCGACATGGGATGTGGATTAGCTGGAGGTACTTGGTCAACTGTGTTTCCATTAATTCCACTTCTCATTGGAGAAGCGACTGTTGATAGAGTGATTGAATCCCCTGCATGCAAGCCATGTTTCCATTAATTCCACTTCTCATTGGAGAAGCGACAAAACAAATGACAAACAATGCACCAGCGATCCTTACCGTTTCCATTAATTCCACTTCTCATTGGAGAAGCGACTAAAAAAAAATGAAAATACAAACAAATTTTGCATACATGGTTTCCATTAATTCCACTTCTCATTGGAGAAGCGACTTAGGTCGCGGGCAGCCTTCGGGTAAGAAATAACGAATACTGCCTTGTTTCCATTAATTCCACTTCTCATTGGAGAAGCGACCCCTCTTATTTAAACCCTTATGGTGTCTGATGTCCAGATGCCATTTGCGACGGGGTCGGAGAATAGAGAAATTTTTACCTTTACAGGGGAATACAAAAACGCTGAAATCCTTGTACAGAAAGACATCGGCGGGGTCAACGGAAACATAGGCATTTTCAAGTTTTGCCGACCCTGCCGCAGAGAAAGTAAAAAAACTTAGTAAATTTGTCATTCGCATGAAACCACTAGCAAAGTCTAAAACCAGCCCCTAATTTTAAGGTATAGAGAAAACACAAACAATCATCAAACATCATATTTATGTATATTTCTTCGCGTGCTGCATTAATCCGTAATCTTGGGATAGCCTTACTCAACGGTGCTATCACTCTAATTATCCTGTTAATAGCACCTTTGGGGCTAGCAGCAGTAATCATCAATACAATCTTGATCGCCGTCGCCAGCTTTGTCAACGCTACAGCAGGTGATGCTGTAGTGAATTTTTTGCAACCATCCCAAATGAAAACGTTGCAAGCTGAAATCATTTCCCAACACTCACAAGTGACCAAAGAAAACAAAAAATAACTAACAACATTTTAACCGTTTTCCTTTGATATTGTCTTGAAATTTTATGCGGACACTCTACGTTTCCCGACAAGGTTGTTATATCAGCCTCAAAGCTGAAACCCTAATCATTAAACAAGGAGAAACTATTCACGGCGAAGTACAATTACCATTGCTGGAACAAATACTAATATTTGGTAAATCTCAAATCACTACTCAGGCAATTCGTACTTGTCTATGGCGAGATATACCCATTGCCTACCTATCCCGCATGGGATACTGCTATGGTCGGCTCATGCCAATTGAACGAGGGTATCGTCAATTATCTCGTTATCAGCAACAATTAACAGCAATCGAACGCTTGTTAGCAGCTAGAAAAATTGTCCAAGTCAAACTGAAAAATAGCCGGACATTTTTACTGCGACAGCAACGGCGCAATCCTTCCGAAACCGCTGAAATTGCCATCAAAAGTTTAGAAGTTCTGGGTCAAAAATCAGGAGAAGCTGAAACAATAGAACGATTGATGGGATTAGAAGGTGCTGGCGCAGCACAATATTTTTCAGCCTTTGGTGAGTGTTTAAATAATCCCAATTTTATATTTTTAGCGCGTAGCCGCCGCCCACCAGGAAATCCAGTCAACGCCATGCTGAGTTTTGGATACCAAATTCTTTGGAATCACCTATTAACAATAATTGAACTTCAGGGATTAGACCCTTATCACGCTTGCTTACATCAAGGCACAGAACGTCATGCTGCTCTTGCTTCCGATTTAATTGAAGAATTTCGCGCCCCAATTATTGATTCCCTGGTACTTTGGTTAATCAATAGCAAAGTCATGGATACTCAAAACGATTTTGAATATCATGATGGAGGTTGCTATCTGAATAACTCTGGTCGCCCAAAATATATTAAATATTTTTTACAACGTTTGTCAGAAGAAGTACAAAATTCTCAGGGAGAAAAACAACCTCGTTGGGATTTAATGACACAGCAAATTAAATCTTTTAAAGAATTCGTTTATCAGCCTAGCAAACTCTATAAGCCTTATGAAATTCGTTGAATGCTATTTTATGTAATAGTATATGACATACCTTGCGATAAAAGACGCAAAAAAGTGTCTGATTTATTAGAAGGATATGGCCAACGAGTACAATATTCAGTATTTGAATGTGTTCTTGACCAAAATAAATATAATGAACTGCGAAAAAGACTCCATAAACAAGTGAAAGTTTCAGAAGACAGCGTGCGGTTTTATCCCCTCAGCCGGCATACGTTTAACCAAATTGAAACTTGGGGAGAACTACCAGTTACAGAACTACCAGGTTCAACTATTATTTGATTTACTCCTCTTCGGTCACTCTGAGAGAAGGAAAATTAGTTTAAATTATTACCATAATGAATGAGTATTATTTACGGTACTAGAGGCGACAAAATCATTAATTGACGTAATCAGAATAAACCGTCAATGGAACCAATGGAATACTGCCGTTTGTACGTTAAAAGCCCAAAGCCAGAAAAAAGGGGGTATAGAACTGCGTGCGTGCGAACGCTCACAGAAGCAACCTTTGGGGTCTATTCGTACCAAACAATCGATAAGAACTGGGGTTCTCAATTTGAGAAACGACCTGATACAGTGCTACAAATTCTCGAAGTCGCTCATACCATTAACCTTATAGCCATCAGGCTAGAGGAAATTCAACCAGCGATTACAGAGCTTTTAGAACAAGTATCAGCAGTAGCACCCTACAAGAAACACAAGTAAATCATAAATTTCTATGTGTACATATAGAATTTACCATCAAAAACGAGTAAGATGTGATTGATCATAACAACCAACCCTAGTATTGACTTGCAATCAAGCCGAGAGGGTTTAGTTTGCTGATCAAAGAAAAACAGGTGAGATTTTAAGCTTGGCGTGGATAACTATTGTTCACCATGCTGGAAAATTTCCGTTTACAAAACGGAATTCTTTCTGATCTTTGCTGTTCTTGGTTAATCTGCAACTAAGTAGATTTTTATGCCTAATATTTTTCCTCAAATACCGCCAGTAGCAATGCCAGAAGTAATTCCCAACGAATTACCCCAGCAGAGATTTCATCTCGGTGAATGGGTGCGATGGTTTCAAGTACCCAACGGTGACTATGGTCGTGTCATTGGAGTAATCTACACCCAACAAGCCAGTTGCATTGCCACTGGCTTACATTACTTGGTTCTTTTAGATGAGCGCAGTCCCTCTCGTGACACCTGTAGCTGCGACTTCGCTTTTGAGGAAGATATCGAACCCTTGGATAACTCATTCTTGGAAAGGCTTCAAGGCAATCATGTCTGAAGCTCAACAACATCAGCAGTTGCTAGAATTGCATAACCAAATGTTCATGTCCCCCCAAGATTTTAGCTATCGTTGGGGATTGGGTTACGAAGAATTAGCAAAAATCTGTGCCATCTCTAAATCTACGGCTTATCACTGGTTGGGTGGACAAGCCAGCCGCCGAGAAGCTGGATTACCTTATCAGAGAATTATGGCTGTGGCTGATTTTCTTTTCACCAACGCCGAAGTAATTAATCCTCTGTTGGAACAGTGGCATAATTCTCCACCACCGAATTAATCCTTCAGTTTTGCAAATTGACAAAACTTTTCTTCATCACCTTGACTGACATAAAAAATAGGTAGTAGGGTGCAATTTATCGTCACCAGCCTACCCACTGTTCCATGAACCGTTCCACCAATGACTCCTATTACCTGCCCTCCAGTATTGAATTGACCCAAAGCCATGTCTTGATTCATCGCATGGCAATCCCTCTCAAAAATGCCATCAGCTACTTACAACAATTTCCTCAGTCAGAATATGAGGATATTTGCCGGGATGCTTTTGAGTTAGGATTTCTTTGCTTGCAAACTGCTCAAACTCGTCATGGCAACGAATTAATCAAGCAACAGATGGAATCCTTGTTGGTGGAGTTTCAACAGGCAGTCAAGGTAATTGCAGAGTCTTTCCAGCAGGAATTAATTAGTCAAGTAGGGATAGATAATGGCCAATTATTAGCTCCACTACAAAATCAAATTAATCTGACTTCAGCCATCCTCACTGAAAAACTCAATAGCGTCAGCACTTTACTTACACAAGAAATAGATCCTGCCAGAGAAACTTCTGTTGTTGGCCGCTTTCTCTCTTCATTACGTCAACTCTTAGATGCCAAACGCTCTGATTCAATTCAAGGCGCATTTAAAGCAGCATTAATAAATGCCACAAAGGAAAATGGTACTTTGGCTGCGGCAGTTAAAGATGTGGTTTCTGAGTCTGTGAAACCATTAACCGAACAAGTGGAAAAACTGACCAGGGAAATTCGAGATCAACAGGTGACACAACAAGTACTTGAGCAGACAACTGCTAAAGGCATCAGCTATGAAGAGTTAGTGGTTGTCGAACTACGAAATTGGTCAAAATTGAGTGGAGTAGAGGTGGAGCATATTGGTCGTGATGGGGATACTGGCGATATTCTCCTAAAGTTCACCAGTAAATCGTTAGCTGTAATTGAACTGTCAATAGTGATTGAAGCTAGGAAACGACCCTCAAAGCCTTTTGGTCGCCAAGCAATCACTCAACATTTACAGTCAGCAATGGTGCGGCGTTCTGCAAATTCGGCAATTTTTTTAAGTTATTCGCGTGAAGGATTAGCGCAGGAAATTGGTGATTGGGCAGAGGGAGTTTCTGAGTCGGGTTATTGGATTGCTACAACCCATCCATTTTTAATCATTGCTATCCGCTTTTTGGTGATCCAGCAAAGGTTAAATAAATTGCGTACCTTTGAATCAGAACTGGATGTGACTGCTGTTGAACAACAGATTCAACAAATCCGCACAGCTTTGAGACGTATCAGGACTATCAAAAAATCCCTAGCAGAAGTCAGTAAGAGTGTAAGTACTATTCAAACTGAGGCAGATGCTTTGAACGCAGATATACAATCAGCATTAAAATCAGTTGAACAAACACTGAGTATAAAGTTAACTTAGGCTAAGTTAATAGTCTGTAATAATCCTAATACTTAAGACAGGAAAATAATGCAACTTTTCTGATAGTACTATCAAATTGAGATTGCTCAAATGCTTATTGGATAAGGATCTGATGTCAGTAGTGTAAATTTAAATCATTTCTTACCTTGCATAAATCATGATTATTATTTTTTGTCAACTCTTTTACTTCTAATACTTGATAGAAAAATTGTTTTATTGCAGTAAATATTTTCAATACTAAAAAATGTACAAATTAAAAGATTTCATTTGGAAACTTTATGATGTATATTATTATCAATAATCATAAAAATATATAATAAATTATATAAGCGTAAGCCATGTAAAGCTTATTTAGCAACGGTTATAGCTTTATAGACTATTAACTAATATAGACTATTACGTTGGTTGGATTAATTGAAAAAATATTACAACCTGGGTGTATTATTTTATGATCAAATGATAACCGTAGAATTTAATTAATTTTACCAAAAAATTAATTAAATTCAGTAAAATTTCTAATTTTAAATAAAGGATAGCTGTTCTAATTTGTTATTAATCTAAATAAATAGAGGAATATCTTGATGCCTAAATATTTTCAAACAACCTCTTACATAGTAGACAGATGTTGTATGGATATTTCTATAGTTGACAATAATGGTCAGATTGTACGTCCTTGGGTCACAGTAGCGATAAATCCTGTTGATCGTACTGTATATATGGGCTAGATAAGCCTAGAGCCGCCAGGGATAGAAGAAATTAAACATTGGCTAAGAAATTAAAAATGTAATATGCATTTAATATATCTGTTATCAGATAAATTGAAATATGCCAGCGTAGTCTGAAGGAACAAATGATTTTAGAATTTTAAAAAAGGAAAATACATGGCAATAGATTACAGGCTAACTGTTGATAACTGCTATAAAGAAACTTTAGCCTGCACCAATAGAAAAGAATTTTTAACCTGCCAGCTTCAGCTTATATATGCAGATTTAAGTTTTAGAGCAATTGGTCAGATTATAGCAATAGATCATTGCTATCACTTGTATTCTGGAATTTCTAAGTTTCAACCTAAACTCCATGATTCAAAAGTAGTAAGAATTTGTCGTATTACAGGTAATCCTGATAAGTTTGGTAAACTTCATCTCAACCAAAATTCTAGATTACGGATTCGCCTACCTGTGGATAAAATACCATTATTTTATTCGCTGGCAGGAAAATCACTCAGAATTGGTGAAGATACTATTAGATTAAGTATTCCTCAAATTGAGCTACTTCAGCCTACAGAAAAATTGCGTTCACGTATAGTCATTATTAAACGTTGCCAAGAACCCAGGAGTTTTTTAAAAGTAGCACAGCGCCAAATAGAACAACTAGGGATTAAAGGAACGGTTAATATTCAAGCTAATTTTGATGGAACTCCAAAACGTAGAACTATTAAAGTTAAAGAATCTACTTTAGTGGGATTCGGATTAGAAGTAAAGCATCTTAGTGAGGAAGATTCATTAATCTTACAAGCATATAGTATTGGTGGAAAGCATAAAATGGGATGTGGGTTTTTCGTTCCACTAAAATAATTATTAGAAATCAGGAAAAATTTAATTGTATTTCAAAAAAATGTTTTAGAAAGCATCATAGTATGTCTATAGCGAAGAGCTCAGTTAAATCGAGAATACGATTAAATCTAAGTGATCCGAGCTTAACTAGATTACACATTGCGGGAGTAGCAGGATTATGGATGACACTAGGACAACTAGAAAAACTATATCCTGAATCTGCAAAGCGTCCTAGTAATTTAACTTGGTCACGGACTCCTCATTCTATAAGTCTTGACTGGGATGGAGAAGAAGATTTCATAGTTTTAGACTGGTTACTGAAGCAATCATTTAAAATTAGTGATGAGGGTTTAATTGACCTGCCTGGGGTAAATTCTCAAACAGGGAATATTCAAACCAAAATAATTAAGCATCTAGGAATAAGAGGAACGTTTCTTCAGCATAACAAGTCTTTTAAATCCGCTGGTAACGTATCTACAGTGTTAATTGATGAAATGGAAGCTATTGTCCTTTATAAAAAGGTAGATGAATATGCACACCAAGTTTTCGCAAAACACCTATGCAACAAACAAGGTCAGCTTTTACAAGAGCCAATAGGTATAGTAGGTTGGCTTTATCCGGGAGCAGTAATTCGTCATGAGGTTTTTCGTGAAGAAACTAAGTTTCATGAAAAACCGGAACTGGCTTTAGCACTGTTATTTGCTCCTGTTGCTTGTCAGTATTTCGTTTTGGGATCTCACTTGGAACGGGAAAAGCCTCATTTTATCTTAGTAATACCCCAAGTAACTGACTTAGAAGCTTATGCTCAACATTGTTGGAATTTAACTGACTTAGATTTTGACTACTTTCATGCATCTAGTTTGGGAGATGCAGGATTAAGATTCTTGACTTATGAAACAAATGTACAACAGACTGCATTTAATCCAGTAGAACGATGCCTGGTAATATTATTTGGAAAGGCTGCTTGGTCAAAGCAGCAAAAAACTCGTACAGAAACAGCATTTTTGCAGGCAAGTGAAACAGTTAATTCAGTTTATAAACTCAGTTGCATATTTTTTCCAAACTACCAAAATTTTAAATCTAAAAATGAAACACCTATTATTGCAAATATACTTAGAGGAATAATTGCAGACAATTTAGCAAACAGCCTGCCTTGGTGGTTTAATTTATCTACAAAGGTTCAAGATAATTATTTATTGGAACTCAGTAATGATGATAATCAAGGAATCTACAAAATGATATCTAATTCCCAATGGGATATAGAAACTCAAAAACTATTCATCAAATGTGTTCATGAAACATTAAAAATAAGATATGCGAAAATTTATGCTCGAACTAAGGAAGATGAATATGTTCAAATTGAAAGAGAAAATATCCGCATTGTATCTCAGCTAAAGCGTTGTACAAATGCTGTAAATTTCCGAAAATTTATTGCAGAGTTTTGGGGAAAAACAGGACATAATCCAATTTTGCAAGAACATCTAGATGAAATACTATCCATAACTTCAGGAATAATGGATTGGAAAATAGCCAAGGATTTAACTTTTATTGCTCTTGCTAGTTATCCAAAAATCAAAACAACAGAATCAAATATATAGGGACTATGTGATTAATAACAATCGATTTAGGAAAATTTAAATGTTCCATTTGTTCGGCAATATTTTGACTAGTTACGGAACCGCAGCTAATAATCGGGGGGATAATGAAGGTAATGTAACCCCTTTACAAAAATTAGATTGGAAAGGTGAAGTTCACACTACGGTTTCATCTGAGGCGATTCGTTGGGCATTACGGTACTATTGGCAAAATTTTGGCTATCTGGTAAATAGACGTTGGGATGAGAATGCTCAACCAGTAGCGAATCATATCATGCAAGACCACAACTTTGATGATATTCGCTTTATTGATGATGATGTTTTGGGATTTATGCAGGCAGAAGCAGCAAAAATGGAAGCGTCACATGAGTCTGAGGGCGAGTCCGAAGGAGCATCTCAAGATAATAATAAAAAAAATTCTAAGGGTAAGGATAAGCAAACTTCTCGACGTAAAGGCCAGCAAAAGCTTAAAGGTAAAATAACTGCTAGACGAGGTGTATTAGAAGTTACTCGTGCAGTATCAATGATACCCTTTATGGGAGACATTACCTTTAATGCTGTTAGTGGAATTAAAAACCGAAATTCTCTTTATGCTACAGAGATTCATGCCACTCGTTATCAATATGGTTTTGCATTGACACCTGATAGCCTTAAAGATAAATCTCGCATCCATGCTGTCTTAGATGGCTTGATTTCTATTGGTGAAGTGGCGGGAAATCATGCTCGTTTTTTGTATGATTTCTCCCCTGAAAGTATAGTACTGCGGTGGACACATGATTCTTCGCCTCGTTTTCTATATTGCTTTGAAGAAGATGAACGAAGAAATATCACAGTTCCAGATTTAGTTCGACGTGTCGAAGCTGGAGATATTGATCCAAAAGAATTATGGATAGGAGGAGCTATATCCAAGACTCTAGAAGATTTAGGAGCAAATGTCTTTCCAGGAGTGAAAGCCCTAGTAGAAGCATTAAAACAGGTTATAGCAGAAGATTTGCAGTTGGCTTTGAGGAGCTAAGAACATGACGACAATTGCTTTGAAAGTTGAAGTACCTGTAGCTTGCTTTCGCCAATCTCGCGCCAGGGAGTATGTGGAAACCTATCCAGTACCGCCACCATCTACAGTGTATGGGATGTTGCTTTCTATGATTGGCGAGATGAATCGTTATACGCACTGTGGAACTCAGTTAGCAATTGCACTCCTCTCTGAACCTAAAAAATCTACGGTAATTCGGAAGTTTCATCGATTCAAAAAACTGGATATCAACGATCCTAGCAATATTAAACCTGATTATCAGGAATTATTGACTAATATCGAATTTGTTGTTTGGATTATTGCAGGTACAGATAAATCAAAACCAACTTTGCCAGAACGTCTACATTTGGCATTGACTAACCCTGCTTCTATTAATCGTTTTGGTGGACTGTGCTTGGGAGAGAGCCGCGATCTAGTTAATTCTGTTAGCTTCTTTTCTGAAAAATATGAAGGCGAGTCGTTTGAGTGGTTAGTTCAAAATGAAGAGGGTTTGCTAACTCTACCTTATTGGGTTGACCACGTTGGGTCACAGGGAACACGATGGCAGCGTTATATGCTGCAAAAATCCTTGGGGCGGCAACCACCTGAATTATCGTGGACTGTAATCCAGACAGCTTAGATAATATTCATCTCCAATTACATCTCATATTACCTTGCCCAATACAAAAAATTTTTGAGAGGTGTATTGTTTCAATCAACAAGAGAGAATGTCAGATATTTGCAAGGATACCTGTTTGTAGAGTCAGGACAAGAGGATAAAGCGTCTGTGTTCCTTGCTAAATGCAGTATTCAGCAGTTTCAAGCTGAGTTAAGGTGCTTGCAATCTCTAGAAAGACTACAGGATAAGCTTTTTAGGCTTGAAATAAGGGGCTAAACCATTTCACTGTGTCAATTTCGAGATGTTTTGCGGTAGGTGCTTGTAATCTTACCTGGAGATAGTTATGAATCAATAAGTTTAGGGATTACCCTGCTTCAATATTAGATTGCCTTTAGGCGTTGATCACAAAGCCTTTATCATTTCTGGAACACTGGCAAAGTACTGCTTCAATATTAGATTGCCTTTAGGCGTTGATCACGTTCTTGCGATCGCAATCCCTGATTATTGTTATGCCTGCTTCAATATTAGATTGCCTTTAGGCGTTGATCACGAGAGAGATCGTAAATTGTAACTGGCAACTATTGCCCTGCTTCAATATTAGATTGCCTTTAGGCGTTTATAAACGGAAAATTGTGATTAAGTTCACTCCTGCTGATTTAGCTTTTCAATATAAGATGTCTTTAGGCGTTTAGCATAATAGTTAGTTCTTTACTAAAGAGCTAACTATTATGCTTTAAAAAAATCTTCAATAGAATTAGCTAAAAATTTGATTATTAATATATGTATAATGCGGTCGATTACTGGGTTAACGTCACAGGCAAGTAGACAATTACTAAAATATTTTTCTGGATTTTTTATTATTTTTGGATTAATGGCTTCTAAAAATTCTTGTCCATAATATGTCAACACTGCATTATAAAATTCTTGCTCATGAAATATAAATTTATCTTTAGAGAATACCGTTATAAAGTTTTTATTAGTTAAATAAGTCTTATAGTGACTGCGAAGCCAGGATAAACCTTTAAAAGTGAAATTATTATTAATCAGCCACTCAATATTATTAGCAAATACTAATAGTTTTTGTAGAGTTGCATCATTGTAAATTGTTGTGCTGGTGTTAAGTGGGCAGTTATCGTCACTTGGAGCATGATAATGTATTTCTTTCGTTTCTATTGATACTAAACTATTATTCAAAGCTATTCGATGAATGGGACAAACAATTACGCCAGGGACTTGATGAAATCTATGCCAATAAGGTTCTCCATACTTTTGTGTATCTTCTTCTATACAGTAAAGACAAAATTTTAAAAATGTTTTTGCTTCTTCTTTATTATTTCGAGGACATTTTAATATTTCAGAAAGGGAAACATTAGCTTTTTGCTCCATATAATTTTTGAGTAGCCATGCTTCCTGTGGAGGTAAAAAACTTGCATAAAATGGGTATAAGGTATGATGATAAATTAAATCATTTATATTTAGCTCGTAGAATAAATGCAAATGTATTTCTCTGACTAAATGATTTAGATTGCAGGGTAAAACAACTCTGTAAATTTGTTGCGATGCATATCCAAATAATTCCATATCTGATTGGTGAAAGCTTTTGTAAGCGTTTCTAATATGATATCTAGCAATCACACTATATAAAAGTTCGTCAGGATAAATTCGAGGAAAACCATTCAGCATAATTATTACTGAATTTTAGTTATATCATCTGAGATGAATTGATTAAGTGTCTCCAATCCTTCATCCGATTGAGAATTGCCACTTAAATTTTGTTTTTTATTTGTTTTTTTTGCTGCTTGCCGTTTTTTATTAGTTGCTGGTTTTGAACTAGATTTACTCTGTATGCTTTCTTGAGATTTACTTGTCTTTACTGAATCACCATCCAAAGCAAGAATTTGAGCCTTTTTGATTAATGTCAAAATATCGTTATCTTCCTTGCTGGAATTTACAACTTTTTCCGCATATTCTATAGCTTTATCAAAATCTAACCCTAACTTTTCAGTTTTCAGTAGTTCCGTTGTTATCGCACGTACCTTTGGTAAAATGCTTTTTCTGCCCTGCTGCCTCCGTACCGAGTCACGAATTTCTTGTTGTTGTCTCCCTATTAGTTCAGATATACATTTTTCTCTATAATTTGTGACATATTCATCAGGTAGTGCAATGTCTTTATACTTTTCAATATCTTCTTGCTTTCCTGAACGAATAGCATCCAGCATAGGCTGGACTAAAATCAAGCCTTCTGCGGCAACTTTATTGATCAATTCTACGCTAATCTCTTCTTCACCACCAATCGCTATTGCTTTCCACTGAACCATTTTGTAAAGCTTAATGGTAATATCAATAATCCCCTGACTACAATTATAAAAAGTATCATAAAATTCCTTTTCAAATTTAACAGATGTCTTTGTCCATTGATAAACCCACAATCCTGTTATAAGGTAATAAAAATCTGTTTTCTTCCAGGAATCATCTTGTTTATTAGTTGCTCTAGTTAGCCTATGCCACTCAATACATTCTCCTCCTCTTCGTGCATTTCTAAAATTCCCCATTAGAATCGGCTTGGCTTCTGGTGTCCCAATGCGAATTATAGGTACTCCTATAGTGTTGCTCAAATCAACTAAGTAATTTAATATATCGTTTTCATTTGTTTTTGTATTTGCAAGATTTTGCATTTCATCAATAACTAATACTCCTAAATTAATAGTGTTAGCTACTTGTGCAAGTTCAGCCAGCATATAATCTACAGAGTTTCTTGGGACAGCATATTTTTGGTATTTTTCATCTTTTAAGATTCTGCTTAAAGCAAAAAATATATCGCTACATAATCCCTTCAAAGAGCCAATGGAAGAACAGTCAACTTTGACCCAAACAACCTGATAAATCTTATAGTTTGGGTGAACGATTACCTGTGGATAAAGAGAAAGTATACGCTTAATATCTGTTGACTTACCCATCCCTGAAGGGCCGATTAATGTTAAAGCTGAAGCCGATATGCGAAGACTGATATATTTTAATATGTTTGTTCCATTACCGTCTTGCACAGCTTCATTAATTTCTCTTGAACGCTTTGCATATTCTGAAACCAAAGGATTACGGTGTAAATAGCCCCGCATAATTAATGTAGAGACTAAACGATATAATGATACAGTTTTACCTAATGGCTCAAAATAAAAATCAGATAATCTTTCAACACAATGAAATCTATCATGTGCTTCCCCTATTATCTCTTCATCAGATAAATCAGGTTCCAAAGTTACTTTGTTAAGAAATTCTTGATTAGAAATAATTTCAGGAAGGGTTTGTATTAAGGGGTTTAGATTATATTCTGTATGTTTATGTTGCCTATATCGTGCTATAGCTATTAATCCACCATTAGGCAGGGCTTTCCAATCCCATTCATGATATATTTTAAAATTAATTGCTTCGTCCACGTTTACGGCCCTCCCGATTTTGCTCGAGAATATTACTATAGTCTGGTACTAATAACTTGTTAGAACTTGTATCTTTAGTTTGTACTTCATCTTTGGAATCGGAAATAGATTCACTTTGTGTTCTTTGTAGCTCAAACCCTTCATCTTCTCTTCTTTGATTTTTTTCATTTTTTCTATTCTCTCCAATCTTAGCTATCTGCTGTGTTTTAGTAATAGTATTATCTTGGTCTAGTTTGAAATTATCTTCAGCAGTATTAACAATATTTTCGATATCTACAGTAACATCAATTTCTTTTTGTAATTCTTCTCCTTGTGTTTCCTGTTTTTCTACATCTTCTTTAGTAAGCTTATAATCAATGTCATAAAAGCTTTTATTACTGTATATTTCTTCTGGATCTATAAGCGAACACTTTTCAAAGCTTCTACCATCTCGAGAAGGTAAATAAATAAAATTAGGTTTTCTGATATCGTAAGAAACAGCTATAGATTTTTCTTCTTGAGTAAGTAAACCACTTCTTGCTTTCGTAAACCATTGTTCTTTTTCTGCTTTTTCACAAGTGTAGTACAAATAATTACCTTTAAGTTTGAACAAATTATTCAATTTCCCATTTAGTTTGATACCTTGGGAAGTGATAGTTGCCTTGATAATGGGTAACAGATTGAGTTTAACCACATCTTCATCATAAGATTTCAACCTGCCAGAACGATTTACAATTCCCCATTTCCATAGTTCTGTCGGTATAGGAAGTACATCATCAGCGATCATATCTGTATCTCTTTGATATCTATTATGACGACGATTGTTATGTGAAATAATCAGATTAATAACAATTCCAGTAAAACTATCAATATTTAGTCTGCTTCTAAGACGGTAATCTATTCCTGTCATTTGCTTTAGTTCTTGATCAACAAAACCCGGTATAAATGGTTTAGTTTCATGATGTAAAATATGAAAGCGACTTTCTACTAGCCCCTTCCAATCCCCTCGCTTAGATGCTGCATTTTCAATGCGAATATATAAATTAGGGCTTAATGTATCCTCTGGTGGCATTCCTATTAGTTCACCTCGGTCGCCTAAAATACAATCTCCAAGCTCCTTACAAGGCCATTGATCCTCAGAAATTTCAATACCATATTCTTTGCAGAATTTAACTTTATCAGTTACTACATTAGTTAGAGCCATCATTGCTCCTATCCAAGATGGGCCTTCCAAACCAACATATACACCTACTATCATCTGGCTAAAAACATCAATAACTACATAGATAATAGGCCTCCCTATTATCCAATTGATGTTATAAACAGAACGTAAAAAAACATCTACGACTGTAGCGTCAATCTGATACCTGGAACCTGGCCCAGGGGTTTCGCTTTTTGACGTTCCTAAAATGGGTCTATGCTTTAAAGCATAAGCCTTAGAACCTTTTCTAGATATAATACTTGTTTTAACATCCTGTTCAAATTCAATATTATACCAATATTTAAACTGTGTATATGTAGGCTGTTGACTTCTGGGTATTAAATTGAATTTCAATTTTCCGTTCTCAATATAATCTTCATAAGTATAAAAATCTTTTAAAGTTAATTTATATGCTTGATTAAGAGATATTTTTTTTTTTTTTTTTATAGTACCTATCTATTCCTATCAAGATGCATCTTTTATCTTCTTCCGTAATATTTATGCCTTCACCAATTTCATTAATGTGTTTATAAGTTCTAGGTTTTCCTCTTTTAACTTCACTATATGCTTTAGTTTTACCTCTACCACCACAATTAATATAATCAGGAATTAGAGAGTTTTTAGTTTTACCTCTTTGCCAAAATTTTCTCAGGTATCCATAGACGGTTTTAGGAATTAATTTATTGTTGTCTTCTCTTGCGTTATATTTACCGATGGCATCCTGAACTAATGACCCACGAGCTTTTCTCTCATAAATTAATGGTTCCTCTAGAACAAGCTCCGAAATAATATTCCATGCTTTATCTCTAATTACTTTTTCAGTATCCCGTAAATCTTCCTCACGAATTACCCGTGCCCAGGGATCTACTCTTTGTTTAAAAGCTAATCTATTAGAAATTTCTTCTACAATTTCGGAAACTTTCTTTAGTTTTGGTAATCCTTTATTTGTATTAACATCTATTAAAAAAGCAATAGTATAATCTTCATCAATCCAAAGAATTCTTTCTAATACTTTATTCCCTGAATCTAATTCCCATTCAATTAAATCGTTAACATATAGGTTTTCTTCCATTTAATTACCTCCTATGTATTGCTGTATTAATTGTATTAATAATTGCAATTAATATATTATATTTTAAAAAACAATTTTTTTAATTAATCGAGTTGAAGGAGATTTAAAAATTTGAGTTTCAAACATATCCATAATTACTTCTTTTTTAGCAACTAAATACTTAAACAAGTAAAGCGATGTTCCACGTTCTATATCATTTTCTTTGTCTAGCCTAGTTGTTATTTTGGTTACAGTACTATCATTATCTCTCAGCATTAATTTTAAAACTTTTGCTAGTTCTAGTAGCTCTGAAATATTCAAATCCCTGGTTGGTTCTAGCCAGTATGCATTGTGAACCCACTCTACATTTTTAGCAAACACTTTTGATATTACTTGCTCTGTAACTAATTGCCATTCAATTCCTTTAGCAGCCCAATAGCGTTGTTCCAATAACAACCTATTGCGAACAGATCGTTTATTTAACTGTTGGTGAGACTTAACTGCACGAGCAACATTGACTTCTTGCCCATGAAGGTTCATCGTAAGCATGAAATCAGTTGTGTAAATATAAGGAACTTTAGTTTTTGGATCTCTGAAGTTTTGCATTCCCTGTTCCTTTGCTATTGTCATAGCCAGTTCTACATCGAACATAGGAAATTGTTCTCTGATATCTAATACTTGATCCCAGAACTCATACATATAAAATGCATATCTTTCGAGGTCTGAGTGGAAATGATGCACTCTACCAGTTTTCCAACCAGGTTCTCTAGCAGACCGGCCACTAGAGGATTGATCTCTTACTGTTAGCCAAGGTTTATACTGTTTGCCAACACCCAGCCCACGTTGATTGTTCAATCTGCGATCAATCGTGCTTAAAGTCCATCCTTTACTCATAAAATAAAGCCCATCTAAAAAAAAGCAATTTCTAATACTTTTCCTTATATCGTAAAGCTTTTAGGCTTATTGTTTAACTTTTTAATTTTGTCACCGCAGGAGTAGAGAGCGTCTGAATCACTACTATCGGGACTTAAACCTTTTTGAGGCAAAAACAAGCCTCAAGTCCTTGCAGGGCAAGGAAAAAACACTAAAGGCTCAAAAATGCTTGAAACTTAGCTATATCAATAAACTAGGCTTAACGACGCCAAACTCTATCTGCATAGGGGTTTGATGGTTTTTTCTGACTACTTTTTGTCTAAGACTTAATTATCCAACTTTTTGGTTTATTATCCAACTTTTAGAATTATTATCCAAGTTGGTTATCTCATCACAGTTGTTCTATGGGCTGCAATTCTTCAGGTTTTTAAGGTATATGAGTGCAATTTACTGTGACTTGCAATCCTTCCCATCTTACCATCGGTTTCGACAAGGTGGCGGCAGGCAAGTTTTTACTTTCCCTTATATGGAAAAGCTTTCAGACTTATTATCCAACTTTTTGTTTATTATCCAACTTTTAAAATTATTATCCAACTTTTTTATTTCATTACACCAAAATTCCGACGCTAATAGGCAAATCGAAACAGGGGCCTTCTTTGCGTAAATCTGCCGGAGTTAAATTGATCACAATTTTTCGCATGGGAAAAGCGAAACCTGCATTTCTCAGCGTTGCTTTGACTCTTTCTCTTGATTCTTGAATCGCTGAATCTGGTAGTCCCAAGACAACAATTCCCGGTAATCCCCCTGAGACATCGACTTCTACGCCTACTTTGACGGCATCGATGCCCACAATTGATGCACTCCAGACTCTAGCAAGCATTTCTTAATATAGTAGTAAACCTTTCAAATCTCTAGCAGATGTCTGGGTAGATTGGCATTAGTGAAATTACAGGGACGATTTTCCGATCGAAATAGGTAAAGGGGAATGG
>NZ_NOLK01000048.1:0-58324 GCF_002245985.1 Nostoc sp. 'Peltigera membranacea cyanobiont' 232 | reverse complement strand
GGATTGGGGATTGGGGATTGGGTATTAGGAAATCTTCCTATAGCATTTGCCACTAAGAGTGAAGTACATCTCAAAACCTCACCCCCAATCCCCAATCCCCAATCCCTAATTCGCGTTTGTACCCAGCAATTCCTCTATTGCTTGTCGCTCAACAGGGGTATGTGATGGCGGTGTCTGACGAGCATCGGTAATCAGCCAGTCTAAAGCAGCGGCTTGGACATCAATCGCTGCTCCAGTTTTATCCACACAATAACGTCCAAACACCAGCTTATCAACTAAGCGGACTCCTGGGCCCAGGCGCGACCATTCAAAAATCACGCTGTTTTCTACTGTTGCGCCACTACATATCCAACAATTGGGGCCAATCATCGCTGGGCCGACAATTTTCGCTCCGTCTTCTATTCTTGTCATCCCGCCAATGTAAACTGGGCCTGTGATATCTACTTTGTCCCAATTTACAGCGACATTTAACCCAGTGTAGATACCAGGGGCAACTTCATGACCGGGGATTTGCACATTTTTTATTTCACCCAGCAGTACACCGCGAATCGCCCGCCAATAGTCTGGGACTTTACCAATATCTACCCATTCAAAGTCCATAGGAATGGCGTAGAAGGGAGCTTTGATTTCTACCAATTTGGGAAACAATTGGCTACCAATGTCGTACTCGACATCAGAGGGGATATAGTTAAACACCTCTGGTTCAAAGATGTAAATACCTGTATTGATGTTGGTGCTGAGGGCTTCTTCAGTTGAAGGTTTTTCTTGGAAAGCTTTAACACGCCCCTCTTCGTCAGTGACTACCACACCGTAGCTAGAAACTTCTTCCTTGGGGACAGATTTTGTAATAATAGTAGCGATCGATCCTTTAGCTCTATGCCATTTAACTGCGGCAGTTAAATCCAAATCAATCAAAGCATCACCGCACAACACCACAAAGGTATCATCAAAAAACGGTGAGAAGTCTTGGATACGCCGCATTCCTCCAGCAGAACCGATTGCTTCTCCCTCCAGTTTACCTTCGTCATCAATTTTCCCTTCAAAGGAATAGGCAATCTGCACCCCAAACCGTTGACCGTCACGAAAATAGTTTTCTATTTCTTCAGCCAAATGACTAACGTTGACCATAATCTGGTCAAATCCATGTTGGCGTAACAGTTCCAGCAAGAACTCCATCACTGGCTTTTGCAGGATGGGAATCATTGGTTTGGGAATTGTGTAGGTAATCGGACGCACGCGAGTACCCTTACCAGCCGCGAGAATCATCGCTTTCATAAAAATTTATTCCTCAACCACAAGCCAGTTTACTTTTATCGAGTGATACTTAATCATCAGTTTTTATTTCTGCTGTAAGTCATCCCCCAAACAGGGATAACAGGAATTTAGTGGTTATTGCAACCATAAGTATACTTAGATGACAAGCGATCGCTTATCTTTTCAGGGTAACTGAAAGTTTCAACATTTTAAAACCCCTCATTTGTATGAAGGGTTAATGCATCAAGTCATTTTAGACGATTCACCAAACAGCAAAGCTAATTACGACACAGTTGTGAACCGCTAGCCTTTTCAACAAGTCCGTCACCGGATTGTTCCAGAACAGTACCCATTCCCAATGGCTTATCCGTTTTTACGATCGCCTCCGGCGTGCGGAATGCGATCGCGCATATTAGGGATTTCCAAGTAAAAAAATATTCCGTCGCAGAGGGACAAGGGGGACAAGGAAGACAAGGGAGACAAGGAAGAAAGAAGTCTAGTTGAGTAGACAAATTGAATAATTTATTTTTTGGAGTTCCCTTACAGCAGAATTCAGAATTAGAATAGGCTCTGTGCCTAGCTACCAGACCTATATGCTATACTTCACTAACCTGAAATCTGCTGTATTTATAGTAAATTTAACTAATAATTCAATTAATTATAGTAATTAATGTGACTAGTCTAGAAAATATTTGCTATGATATCAGGATTTAATCTAAAATCTATGGTAAATATCTAGATATTTTTAACTAATTCAGATAAGATAATAAATTTGTCTGTTGCGTCACACTTCCTTTGTATATGTCCAAAACTTACACCGTAGAAATTAATCACCAAGGTAAAATTCATACATTGCAAGTTCCCGAAGATGAAACGATCTTATCAGTTGCCGATGCTGCTGGTTTGGAACTGCCAAGTTCTTGCAATGCAGGTGTTTGTACAACTTGCGCCGGTCAAATATCTGAAGGAACTGTGGATCAAGCTGATGGCATGGGCGTTAGTCCAGATTTACAAAAGCAAGGTTATGTGTTGCTTTGTGTTGCCAAACCCCTTTCTGATTTGAAAGTTGAGACAGAAAAGGAAGACATCGTTTATCAGTTACAATTTGGCAAAGACAAATAATCTGTGAACAGTTATCAGTATATCGGATGATTATTCATAACTGAATAACTGTTCACTGGAAATTACTAAACCCGATGGATAACATAAGTATTTCATTGCAACTGACATCAGCTATTGTAGAAACTACAAATTAACAGGATTTCCCAAGATGACAACTCATTTTATTACCGCAGAAATTGATTTACAAGAAACTCCCGCCGAATTACTAGAAGTAATTGAAACAGAATTGAAGAAACAAGGTGAACCCCTCCGTTGGGCTGTTACCTCTGTAGATGTTAAAGAACAAAAAGCTACAGTTGAAGCCGTGGTAACTACAGTCAAGAGTTAGGAGTTAGGAGTTAGGAGTTAAAAGTTATGAGTTGATGGCTTCTGATTTCTATAATTCATCACTCATCACTCATCACTTAAAATGAATCGTCCATACACAGCTATCTTAATTGTGCCAACTGGCGTTGGGGCTGCCATTGGGGGTTATGCAGGAGATGCTTTACCTGTTGCCAAAGTTATGGCACAGGTTTGCGATCGCCTAATTACTCACCCCAATGTCCTTAACGGCGCAAGTTTGTACTGGAATCTCCCTAACGCTTTCTATGTTGAAGGTTACGGGCTTGACAAATTTGCCTCTGGATGCTGGGGTTTGCGTCCAGTCCGCAACAACAAAGTAGGTTTGCTTTTAGACCAAGGCATTGAGCCAGAGTTACGGCTACGACATATACAAGCTGCCGATGCAGTCAGAGCAACTCTGGGATTGACCTTAACTGATTATGTAATTAGTGATGCACCATTAGATGTAGAATTACGGACTACAGCATCGGGAGCTAGTTGGGGAACAATTGGCAACCCAGATAGTTTGTTACGGGCAGCTGAGATATTAATTGAAAAAGCGGGGGCAGAAGCGATCGCAGTTGTTGCCCGTTTCCCCGATGATATGGACTCAGATGCAGTACAAAAATACCGCCACGGTGAAGGCGTTGATTCCTTAGCAGGTGCAGAAGCCGTAATTAGCCATTTGCTAGTGCGAACCTTTCAAATTCCTTGCGCCCATTCTCCCGCCCTTTTGAGCGAACCTCCCCAACCTGATTTATCCCCCCGTTCCGCCGCCGAAGAATTAGGTTATACCTTTTTGCCGTGCGTCCTTGTAGGATTAAGTCGTGCCCCACAATTTATAATAGAGAAAAGAGCGATTGCATCAGATAAAGGAGATATTTGGGCAGATGAAGTGGATGCTGCGATCGCACCTGCAAATGCTTGTGGTAGCAGTGCCTTACTGAGTTTAAGCCAAAGACGATGCCAAATAATTACAGTAGAAGAAAATAAAACTCTGATCGAAGTTCCTCCCCAAGCGTTGGGGATCAAAGCTCTACAGGTAAACTCATATTTGGAAGCAGTAGGCGTATTAGTAGCACACAAAGCAGGCATCAACCCTTCCGCTCTCCGTCCCAAATTATTACCTTTGCAGCCAGTAATTAAAAGTTAGGAGTTAGGAGTTATTTCTATCTCGCCCCCTGCCCCCGCCCCTTTCCCCTTAAAAAACCTGTGGTTGAACAACAAAAGCAAGAGCCAGAAATTCCATATCTGACACGCATCCAAGTACTTGGGGCGATGGGAGCGACTGCAATCATTTTGTTGATAGTCGCCAAATTGTCATTGCACTTTGGTAACTTTTCCCTATTTTCCTGGAAGTGGAACCAGAAGGATTTGCTGTTGGGTGTAGGATTGGGGTTTGTCATCACCGCGTTAAGTGGCATAGCCTATCGCGTTTGGACTCCCTACCGTAAAAGTGCAGATTATTATTTAGAAGTGGTACTAAAGCCCTTAGCCTTACCAGACTTAATTTGGCTGGGGTTGCTACCGGGTTTGAGTGAAGAATTATTATTTCGGGGTGTAATGCTGTCAGCTTTAGGCTTGGATAATGTCGCTGTCATTGTATCTAGTCTTTGTTTTGGCATCTTGCATTTTAGCGGTTCTCAACAATGGCCTTATGTAATTTGGGCAACGATTGTCGGGATGATATTGGCATATAGCGCCTTGCTCACGGGAAACTTATTAGTGCCGATTGTCGCTCACATGATTACTAATTGGACTTCTAGCTATTTCTGGAAAATGTGGCAATTGCGGCAATTAAAAAATATGTAGAAATCAGTGCGTAGGCGTAGCCCAACCCAGGGAGATCCCCGACTTTTTCAATAAGTCGGGGATCTAAATTTAGCTTAAGTAAGTGACGTTAAGCTTAGTGTATTTTTGGACGAAGAAGCTGCCAGAGCGATCGCTAATGGTAAAATCCGATGTTCCTGAATTTGAATCCTGGCATGGAGTGTTTCTGCTGTATCATCCGGCAATACTGGGACTGCGGCTTGCATTAAAATTGGGCCGCTATCCATTTCTAAACAAGCTATATGTGCCGTACAACCAGTAATTTTTACCCCAGATGCCAAAGCTTGTTCTACAGCATGGATTCCCTTGAAGCTAGGTAACAAACTAGGATGGATATTAATAATCCTCTCAGGAAAGGCATCAATAAAAACTGAGGTTAACAATCGCATCCAACCCGCCAAAATCACCCATTCGACATCGTAGTGCCGCAATGTCTGCACAATTTTCTCATCCAACTCTTCTCGAATTTTATAGTTGCGGTGATTCAACAAAACAGCTTCTACACCTCTATTGGCTGCTCTGACGGCTGCTTTCGCCGAGGGGTTATTGTAAATTAAAACTTGAATTTGGGCATTTAGCTGTCCATCTTGGATAGCTTGAGCAACTACATCAAAATTGCTGCCATTCCCAGAAGCCATAATTCCCAGTTTTAAAGGTGCGACTTGCTGGCAATCGCTAATGCTGGGAGAAACCAAGCTAGGGGTAGAATCAGGGCGGAAGGTCATAAACAGCTAAGAGGGAAAATTATAGATGCCAAAACCAAAAATATATACTAAGTCGTGGTTGGATAATGATACAGCAGCAGCCTGGATTTTTCTCACACCAGCACTAATTTTACTAGGCGTTTTTATCATTTGGCCGATCGCCTATTTGTTTTACCTCAGCTTCACTGCTGGTAGCTTCACTTTAAAAGGTATTTATTGGATAGGCTTAAAAAACTATTGGCGCTTGCTACTCGACTCCGACTTCTGGCAAGTTCTGGGTAACACCTTTTATTTTACTGTTGCCACCATCATTCCCAGTATAGTTATTTCCTTGGGCTTGGCAGTGCTATTAAACCGCTCTATTCCCTTGCGAGGTATCTTGCGGAGTGCCTATTTTTTGCCTTCAATTATCTCACTGGTGGCAGCCGGTTTGGGATTTCGCTGGCTGTTTCAAACATCAGGGCCAGTTAACGGACTTTTAGATTTTTTTGGTATTCCAGCTATCTCCTGGCTAGGAGATACATTTTGGGCAATGCCGGTAATTATTTTAATGAGTATTTGGAAACAACTAGGTTTCAATATGGTAGTTTTTTTAGCAGGGTTGCAAGCAATTCCTCCCAGTCGTTATGAAGCGGCAGATTTAGATGGAGCAAATGCTTGGCAACAATTTTGGTATATTACTCTGCCTGGATTGCGCCCTACTGTAATATTTGCAATCATCACTACCGCGATTTTTACATTGCGGAGTTTTGAGCAAGTTTATGTGATGACTGGTGGAGGCCCGCTGAATTCGACTAATTTGCTGGTTTATTACATTTATCAAGAAGCTTTTGCTCAATTTGATTTCGGTTATGCTGCCGCCGGCGCGACGATATTACTAGCAGTGACGATGGTACTAGTTTATTTGCAACTGCAAACTTGGGGAGAGGAGTAGGGGAGGTAGGGGGAAATTTGGGAAATTGCTAAATTATCGCGCAAATATACAATGCCAAAGAATGTTGTGCATTTAATTAGTTAGAAACAACTAGAGTTTTTATTTCTTAGATAGGGTGCGATATTCCCAAGGATTAACAAATTTAGTGTCACTCCAAACACCAAGTCGTTGTTGTTTAGCTTCAGCTTCGGCTTGTTGCACTAAGTCTTTGCTAGGACACTTGTTTAAATAAGGACGATACACTTTTGCCAATCCTTCTTGTAACAATACCTGCTGCACAAAAGTGCCATTTTGTAAACGGACTTCGGCAACTTTGCGTCCATAGCGATCGCTATCGGTGATATTCAAAGTGACGCGATCGCCTCCTTGTTGGACTAGTTGTTGCACCCGTTGTTGGGCTTTCACACCCCAAGTAAATTGATTGCGATCGCTAGTGCGTTTACTCTGCTTTTCTTTGTTGGTATGAGCAATTTCTGGCGCATCTACACAAGCAAAGCGCACGGTAAAATTTTTGCCACTGTTATCTTTAACTACTAAAGTATCGCCATCACTCACACGCTCAACTGGTTCTCCAGAATTACCAGTAAAGCGATCGCAGCCAATCAAACCCAAAATCATGATAGTTGCACAAAGCCAAAATCGCACTGGTTTAATTAATTTATCCATCCCAACTTACCTACATTACCTCTGTGGGATGATATTAGCAAAATGACCAGATATATTTGTTAACTGCTGACATACTGCCACGGGCAATCCCAAAATTCCAAATCATAAGACCCTCTGGCGACAACCGAATAGAAAATGCGGATTAGTATAAGAATTGTAACCTTGCAATTATCAGTGACAATTTCTGATGAACTTCTTAACTCACATTTTGCATCTAGCTGGTTCAGGAGCCTTCGCCTATTACTCTGCTGCTCAAATTCGTGATTCTAAAACCCGTCCCAACATCCTTGCGGGGTTTTATTTTGCTGAATCGGGTTCCGTGCCATTTTTATCTGCACTTAGCGATCGCGCAGCAGCTGAAGGCGATACATGGCTAGCCGCAAAACTAGCAAAACATGCATCAGATGAAACTAGGCATGGTCATATTTTTGCCCACGCCTTACAACAGATGAATAAACAAGTTATAGATTTTAAACGTCAACCCCAAACTACATCTACAAATAAATCACAACAGCCGCGTAGCCCCTTTTTCGCAGCATTCTTTGAAGGCTATACCCAAGAACAACTTAAACCGGCTGTCATTGACTGGGATGTGTTTATGGCTAGCACATACATTCTGGAGTTAGATGCTAGTAAAGACTTTGCGCGAATGGCAAAAGTATTACCTGATAACGATCCAACCGCTCGTAATTTAAAGTTAGGAATGCTTTGTATTGCCCAAGATGAAACTGGACATGCTGCTTATCTCTACGAAGCGATGATGCGACGGATGTCTGCTGTCAAAGTGCAAAAACTTGTAGATATGTGGCGAACCCAGAAGGTAAACGCCTTGCTAGCAATGGTTGGTGGTATCCTTCAGCGTAACGGCGAAACGCGATCGCTAGTCCAAGACGGTACGCCGTCGGAAATCGATTCTGAGTTGATAGCTACGTAGTTATCGATATTCTTGAGTATCTAATGTTCAAAAAATTGAGAACATTAAACAGCTAGCTGGAAAGGCAGGATATCTGCCTTTGTACTTTCTATAAAAAAACTATGAAAGCTGAAGCAGAAAACAATAGCAGGCTGACTTGTGAAGTAGAAACTACCCTAAAAATTATAGGAGGACGTTGGAAAGTTTTAATTATTAGAGAATTAATGATTAGCGTTAAACGCTTTGGTGAGTTGCAACGGGCTTTACCTGGAGTTACACAAAAGGTGCTAACCCAACAACTTAGAGAAATGGAGGAAGACGGCATTATTCATCGAGAAGTTTATCCCCAAATTCCGCCCAAGGTAGAATATTCACTGACACCTTTAGGAGAAACTTTGCAACCAATCCTCTATGCAATGCATGAATGGGCTATTCAACATTCAAATATCACAAATCGTCATCAATATTGATGATAGCTAAGAAATAATAATTGTTAATTTTCAAATTGAAATAGCAGATTTATCTGTAGCATTTTGAATTATTTATTCATTGTTTCGTAAATATTCAATCGCTGCCTCTAATTTTGAGGAATAACTTTCAGCAAACCTTTCAAACCAAAGTCCTTCGGACGAAAGCGGATCTACTTTGGCTAACCATTTTTTTGCCTGTACTTTCAAAACCTCTAATTGTTTAGCTTTGAGTTTTTCTTGTCTAATTCCTTCCTGTTCTACTTCTTGCTGTCTTTTTAACTCAATAGCAGCATCCTCTTCTGCAAAATCAGCCTTAACTTCTGCTAAAAGGTTATCCATAAAAGATGCCGACTTGGGCAATGATGGAATAAACGATTTGGCTGCGGCTGATTTTGACTGCTGCTGTTGTGGTTGTACTCCTTTGTATTCAGTTTCGAGTTCGGCTAACAGCTTATCAATGGAATCCATTTTTGCAATTCCTAATAAATAGTATAGCTAGTCATTAATGGCATTAAGTAGAACTTCCGATAAACTCATATCTTCCATATCTTCCATAGTAATGGTGTCACAGATATCAAATTTAGCGCCAGCACTTTGAAGTTCATCGTCTAAGACTTTGAGAAAACGGGTAGCTTGGGGATCTACACCGACTTGAATGAAGGAAATGGCTAATTCTTCATCTCGATCGATGCGGCGAGAAGCTTCAATAATTACCTTCATAACTGCTTTGCGATCGTCTGGTTCGCCGTCAGTAACTACTAAAATTGTTTCACCATTTGGCTTTGTTTTACCAGACGCTTTGCGTTGTAAGTAATCATCAGTTGCGTGTTTTAACACACCTGCTAAGTCGGTTGTACCAGAAGGGTCATTTTCTCGAAAAATTTGCGATACTATGCTGGATGTCACATTTTCATATCGCTTAAATTTACCAGAAAATACATAGATTGTAATCCCATCTGGGTCAAATTGCTCACACTTGCTAGCTAAAGCTAAAGTAGATTCCTGTGCCGCTAACCATCTACTTCTACCACCCTTTTGATCTTGGGTGGCCATGCTGCCGCTTTTGTCGATAATTAACGTATAGTCACGATTTTCTAACATTATTCAATTCTCCAGTTAAAAGTTAAGAGTTATTGGATTTTAATACATTAGTCAGTTATTGCGTTTGTCAATACATCTACCAGGCTCATGTCTTCTAAATCGTCTAAAGTAACCGTGTCACAAATATCAAATTTAGCGCCGACACTTTCCAACTGGTCATCCAAAGCTTTGAGGAACTTAGTTGCTTGAGCATCTGAACCTACTTGAATAATCGAAATTCCTAATTCTTCATCACGCTCCATCTGGCGAGTAGCATGAATGATGACTTCAAATACAGCTTTGCGATCGTCTGGTTCACCATCAGTGATAACTAAAATTGTCTCTCCGTTTGGCTTACTTTTACCGGCAGCTTTGCGTTGAAAGTAATTATTGAGTGCATCCTGAAGCACACCTGCTAAGTTTGTTGTCCCAGCAGGGTCATTTTCGAGAAATACCTGTGCGACTTTAGCTGAAGTGACATCATCGTAGCGTTTAAATTTACCGGAAAACAAGTAAACGGTGATGCCATCGGGGTCAAACTGTTCAGCCTTTCTTGCCAAAGCAAGAGTAGACTCTTGGGCGATCTCCCATCTAGTTCTACCACCCACTTGGTCTGGAGTGGACATACTACCGCTTTTGTCAATAATTAATGTATAGTCGCGATCGCTCATCATAATTTTCCTCTGATTGTTACCGTGTAATTCTAGTTTAACTCCGTTTTTTTACCAGTAAGCAAGGCTTTTAAGCTTTTGTATCAATTATGCTACTAAATAAACCACGCCACAGATGATGAGTGCATTGGCGTAGCCCAACCCAGGCATCACCTAGCATCAGTGTTCCAACAGAAAACAAAATTTTCCTAGTCCCTAATCCCCTGAAAACACTCAAAATTAAAGATTGGCTTGGTTGTTACATCCATTATTTAGTCTGGGAATAATAAATACTAATCATCCTGACACAGATGAAACTAAATAAATGTGAGTTCAAGAAACCTCTCCCTACCTTGAAATTTCGTTCAACTCTTTCCCTCTCTGACTCAGAGAGGGACAGTTTTGGGTAGTAATACCAGGGAGAGGTTTCTTTATTGCTTAATTTTAAAGATAAATTCCGGTATGAACCATCATAGATTCTTAGATAACCCTGCGCCAAAACAAAACACACAGCAGCAAACCTTTTCGCTGGCATTTCTGCATCAGACGATCGATGCCATATCTGACCCAATTTTTGTTAAAGACCGTCAACATCACTGGGTATTAATTAACGAGACTTACTGTGATTTCGTCGGTTATAGCCGAGAAGAATTAATTGGCAAATCAGACTATGATTTTTTTCCGCAAGCAGAAGCTGATGTGTTTCGACAAAAAGATGAACTAGTTTTCACCACAAATATTACTAATGAGAACCAGAATCTTTTTACCGATGCTCAGGGTATAACTCATCTCATCTCTACAAAAAAGTCTTGCTTTGAGGATGACACTGGTAACAAATTTCTGGTGGGTAGTATTCGAGACATTATTTTACAGGATGAAGCTGGGAAATTTCTGGGTGTAACTGAGAGAGTTACCAATTTTACTGAACTCATGCAAACCTGTGAAGCACTTCAGGAAACGGTAGAAGAACTGCGCCAACAAAACCAAGAACTAGCGATCGCTTGTGAAACGGCAGAATTAGAGCGGCGGCGTTACCAAGATTTGTTCGATCTCGCCCCAGATGCTTATTTAGTGACTGATGCTGACGGCATCATCAAAGAGGCTAACTATGTAAGCGCAGCCTTACTATCTGTGAGACAAAACTATCTAGTAGGTAAACCATTCATTATCTTTATCGCTGAAGCAGATCGCCAAATCTTCACCAATAAACTGGCAAATTTGCAGCAGATACAAGATTGGGAAGTCAATCTACAGTCACGAGGAGGTACAACCTTTCCTGCTAGTATCAAGATGGTTGCTATGTATGATTCACAAGGTCAGCGACTTGGCTGGCGTTGGTTACTTTGCGACATCAGCGAACAACAAGCCATACTGCGCGATCGCCAGAAAGCAGAATCATACCTACACCGCATTAATGCTGTACTGCAAGCTCAACAAGAAGCTTCCATCGATGGCATTTTGATAATTGATGAAAATCGTATAGTTACATCATCCAATCAGAAATTCTCCCAGCTATGGCAAATTCCTGCGGCACTGCTGCAAACACACGACGATCGCAAACTCCTGGAATGGGTACTAAACCAACTAGTAAATCCAGACGAATTTCTGGCAAAGGTGGAGTATGTTTACCAGCATCCAGAAAAAAGCAGCCACGATCAAATTTTGCTCAAGTCTGGAAAGATTTTTGAGCGCTATTCTGCACCTGTGTGTAAACACCAAGGAGCTTGTGGTGATACATCACCTATAGGAGACTATTACGGTAGAATTTGGTATTTTCGCGATATTACCGAATACAAACAAGCCGAAGCAGAACTTAGGACTTCACAGCAAAGGCTAGCATTGCTGATTGAACAAACACCTTTAGCCATTATTGAATGGAATACCAACTTTGAGGTTCAAACATGGAATCGGGCAGCAGAAGGAATGTTTGGATACACCACAGAGGAAATGTTGGGCAATCGTTTTGAGATCATAGTACCTGAAAACGCCAGGAAGCACGTAAATGAGATTATCACCGCCCTGCTAGCACAACGTGGAGGAAGTTTTAGTGTCAATGAGAACGTCACTAAAGATGGTAGAACGATGGTCTGTGAGTGGTATAACAACCCGTTAGTGGCTCCTGATGGCCAGGTGGTTGGCATTGCTTCAATGGTGTTAGACATCACAGAACGCAAACGCGCCGAAGAGGAACAGCAAAAATTTGTAGCGTTGATTGAAAACAGCAGTGACTTTATTGGCATTGCTTCAATGGAAGGGCAAGTTGTCTATGTAAACCCTGCCGGACTCAAGATGGTGGGACTTAGTAGCCTGGAAGCAGCTAAAACCAAATTCTTGAATGATTTTCATTCACCAGAAGCTTTTGCAGAGTTGAAAGAGCAAATTACTCCTTTGATGTTTCAACATGGTTTCTGGCAAGGTGAATTTCGCCATAGGCATTTTCAAACAGGCATAGAAATTCCTACTGATTGCAGCCTGTTTATGGTTAAACATCCTGAAACAGGAGAGCCTTTCTGTCGGGTAGCTGTTGCTAGGGATATTACAGATCGGAAACAAGCCAAAGAAGCTCTGCTAAAGTCGGAAGCGCAACTAAGGCAACAAGCTGAAGAACTCAAAGAAGCCTTCCGCGAACTTCAAAACACCCAAACTCACTTAATTCAAAGTGAAAAGATGTCCAGCTTGGGTCAACTAGTCGCAGGAGTAGCACACGAAATCAACAACCCGGTCAATTTTATCTATGGCAATCTCAAACCTGCCAAGGAATACACTCAAGATTTACTTTCACTTTTGCAACTCTATACAAGTCATTATCCTGAACCCATCCCAGAAATTCAGGATTTTGTAGAACAAATTGAACTGGACTTTTTGAAGTCAGATTTACCAAAAATACTAAACTCAATGAAAGTCGGGGCAGATCGCATTCGAGAGATTGTGCTTTCCCTACGAACTTTTTCGCGCTTGGATGAAGCCGAAATGAAAGCTGTTGATATCCATGAGGGAATCGACAGTACTCTGATGATTTTGCAAAACCGCATCAAGGGTAATAAGCAACGCCCGACAATTGAAATAATCAAAGAATACGGCAAACTACCCTTGGTTGAATGTTACGCCGGGCAGCTAAATCAAGTATTCATGAATATTTTATCAAATGCGATCGATGCTTTAGAAGAGAGAGTGGATAGTGTAGATGAGGCAAACAAGGGGAATAACCAATACCCAATTCCGACAATTCGCATTTGCACTCAACTACAAGATTCAAATCAGGTAATAATTAGGATTGCCGATAATGGATTGGGAATATCAGAAGATTTGAAAAAACAACTATTTGACCCCTTCTTTACCACCAAGCCCATCGGCAAAGGTACGGGGATGGGACTTGCCATTAGCTACCAGATCGTTACAGAAAGACATGGTGGTTCCTTAGAATGTATTTCGCAGCTAGAACAAGGCGCTGAGTTTGTGATTAATATTCCCCTAATTCAAGATACTCAACATAATTCGTAATTTTAAGAGCTTTCATCCCATTAAAAATTATGCACTGGATAAAAGGATCGTGCTGTGCATTAACGTAAAAACGTTGCTTTAGGTTTTTATTAATCATTATTTGATGGTAAATAGACCCGGACTGTAGGGGCAATTCATGAATTGCCCCTACAACAGATGTGGTTTTTCAAATCATTTATATTTGATCTTTCCTGTTAATGGGTAAGTCCTAACGGTAAGTAAAAACAAAGTATTTCCACTGCCATCATCTACTTCTCTTCAGAAAGGAGTAATTACGATTAGTAATTATCTCAATACCTCTACTTCTTGGACAACTTTCATTTGATCGAGAATTCCCCAGATTTCTTGTAGCATCGGCTCTAACCCCGTGCGGGTAACTGCTGAAATCACAAAAACCGGGGCGTAAGAGAGATGATTAAGTTGGGTAGCTAACGCCTCTAAATCGACATTTTCTCGATCGACTGCATCAATTTTGTTCAGCGCCAAAATTTGCGGGCGTTCTGCTAAACCCCGTCCATAAGCTTGTAATTCTTCCTTAATTGTGTTGTAGTCTCTAACCACATCATCACTAGTGGCATCAATCAAGTGAAGTAGCACTCGCGTGCGCTCGATATGACGCAAGAAATCGTGTCCCAACCCAGCCCCGTGAGCCGCTCCCTCAATTAGTCCGGGAATGTCGGCGAAAACAGTACCATCGCCAGTGGGTTTCCGCACTACACCCAAATTTGGGATCAGGGTAGTGAAGGGATAGTCTGCGATTTTTGGACGTGCAGCTGATAAAGATGAAATTAAAGTGGATTTACCAGCATTTGGTAAGCCAATAATCCCGACTTCTGCCAAAAGTTTTAACTCTAGGCGCAGCTGCTTTATTTCCCCTGGTAATCCTGGGAGGGCGTATTCTGGGGCGCGGTTACGGTTACTTAAGAAATGCTGATTTCCTAATCCACCTTTACCACCTTGGGCAATCCGCAAAGACTGCTTAGGCTCGATTAAATCCCCCAGCAATTCGCCAGTTTCAGCATCATAAATGGTTGTACCACAAGGAACTTCGATGATTAAATCCTTTCCTGCTGCCCCAGTGCAGTTATTTGGGCCACCACGAGTCCCTTTTTCTGCCTGAAATCGATGGTTGTATCTGAAGTCAAGCAAGGTTTGCAGGTTTTCATCGGCGACAAAAAAGACCGAACCACCTCGTCCTCCATTACCACCAGAGGGGCCACCAGTCGGTACGTATTTCTCTCGCCGGAAGGCAACAATACCATCGCCACCCTTACCAGCTTCAACTTCAATTTTTGCTTGATCGATAAATTGCATATTTCTAGAGTCCTGTTAGCGGTAGCGGGGCATTTAGCCCGTGCTGAGTTAAGAGTCGCGAGTTATAAATTATAAGTTTTAAAACCTCATTCCTCACTCTTTACTTGTAACTCACACTCCCCACTCAGCAATCAGCACTCAAATATATGGTGAAATATCTTCACCGCATTTATCTGCTAGATAAGAGAGGGCGCGAAAACGTAACCCCACCAGTTGCTCATACAAGGGGTTAATTTTACACATCGGCGGGATGTGGACAATCTTGCGTCCAAATAAGGTGACATCTCGCTCAAAGGGACACTGGGAGGGAATCATTTTACATAAAAAGCGGGCTACTCTTGGGTCTTGGATATCTAGCCTATCAAGCCAGTCACGCAGGGGATATAGTGCATTAATTTGACGCTTTGTAAGTCCAGGGCTGGGGATAATGGGGGTAACTTGCTGTGGGTTCTCTAGGGTGTGGCGAAGGGCTTCTAGTAAATTCTCTGGCTGTTCTAAGGCTTGGCAGAACTGATGTAGAACCTCATCTTCGCTGGGGGAATAAGTACCATCTGCGATCGCTACCATGATCGCAGTCCTTAAGAAATTTTCTGCGGCTGGTGTACCTTTACCCAACACTGCGGCTAATTCTTCTGGCGTAATTACCTCTAATGAGTCCCATTTTATCTTAGGAGCTAATTCATCTTTGGTGATGTTGGCAATTAATTCCTGTTCTTGGTCATCAAAATTACCATCTGCCCAAGCAATGGTGAGCAGTCCACGCAACCAAGCGGCAATCTGTTCGCTGCTGTAGGGGGATTGAACGGTACTTGTCATAAACTCACGTCTCAAGCTTTCCTCAGTCACTACTAAGCTACCCTAACCAGTGACTATGAAGATAGTGGGGCAGCAGAAAAAATAAATCAGATTTCAAATCGCAAAAGTCGGTCTTAGGGTAAAATCCATTTATACTAACTATTATTGAGAATTTTTATATTTAAAGTGAAATTGATTGGAGTATCTCAAATATTCATAAGATTTAGTACTGAAATTTGCACTACAGGGCGATTCAATTTTGTGATTCAACTTTGTAAGTATGCGAACTTGCAATCTAAATATCGCTAACATTTTTCTCTAATTAATTGTTTACTGGTTTTACTTTTTTATTTTTAGGATTTCTATTGTTTGGCATTATATATCTCCGAAAAAAAATGTAGAGACATCGCACTGCTACATCTCTACGATGATTCTGGCTAACGCATATTTAGTTTCGGGAAATATCTATTAGTTAGATTAGATTAACTCTCAGCAATAAAGGTATAGATAATGTTTTTCTTTGGCATTGAGCATGAAGTTGCTTTCCTAAACAAACAAGGAAAGTTTGCTGATTTTTCCCATACAAAATTTGCTGATTTTAATCAAATTATTGAAAAGCTACCCACATACCCCAGTGACTATCCTCAACTGCGCGTAGGCGATGCGGGTATTAAGATGAAGAGATGGTACATTGAGGGATTTGAAAGATTTGCAGATTCTGACGAAGTTATAGACTGTCATGTTAAAGGTATTGAAATTAGAACAACTATACATTCTGATATTCAAGGCGCTATTACGGAGTTATCAGAAAGTTTTCATCTACTACGTGAGGTTGCTGCTAACTTTGGTTTATCACCAGTTTTAGTCAGTTTTAATCCCTACAATCCGGCTTTTGAGCCTCAACCCCCACTAAATGATTACGAAATAAAACAGCTAGAGGCTTATCCTGACGAACAAACTGCTAATATTCACATGGTGTCTTATGGGCCAGATTTAAATATTTCAGTGGCAGGTTTATCTACTGAAGATGTAATTGATATTGGCAAAAAGTTAACTTATTACAGTCCTTATATCGTCCCTTTTAGTTATAGTTCCCCTTTTTATAAAGGAGGTTTATGGGATGGGTTATCTGTACGAACTTTTATCAGAACTGGAAAAAGACCAGCAGCTCTAGTTTTCGTTCAGAAAGAGGAGCAACTAATTAATAGCATACCTTCCTTAACAAAAATCGCCCGCATTCCATTTGAAGTGGGACGCATTGAATTTAAGGCGTGTGATAGTTGTGATGATTTTTTAATCTACGCGGCTTTGCTGACGCTATTGAAAGGTTTTGTGTTAGATGAAACCTTGGTAGGTAGAGCAACTGTACCCGATGCAGCACTACATCAAATTTCTGCAAAAGAAGGTTTTGACAACAAGGATATTTTTGAGAATGCGACAAAAATCTTGCAAGCAGCCGAAGTTTCCTTGGGAGATGACCCAGATATTCAGTATTTAACGCCGTTAAAAGTGCTGTTAGCGAAGCGAAAAACAAGATCCCATGAATTAATAGAAATGTTCCATTGTGTAAGTTCAATAGATGAGGTAATAAGGCAGACTTATCAATTTTAAAGAAAAGATTTATTTTTCCCCTTAAAAAAGGGGGACTTTATATAACTTTATACTTTACAAATATCCGATAAGGTGCATATTCCTGAAAGTCCTTTGATTAGATAAAGTCGAGCTAAATAAACATAAATACTAAAGTCATTAAGCTGCCACAACTATATTAAGTCGATATATCTAGAGACTGATTTTATTGTAACCACAGATAGAGGAAAGTTCATTCCAGAGATTGATGCAGGCTTTAGTATTTTCAAAGTACAAGTAGAAACAGCGAACGTTGAGAGAAGAATGTCAAGATAAAATGTAATAATTGTGCTAGAAAATTAAGGTGGTATTTGCTTATTATCCCTTACTAATTCGATGCAGAAATACAAAGACATTTCCTTCATCAACTTCATTTTAAAAGAAATTCCAGATTGAAGTGTAGCTTGCTATTTTTATTATTGCTTGCCAAATAAAGATATAAGCTTACGCTCTCTCAGTGAAGTTCTGCGTTGTTAAAGCTGTTATCGAGGATTTCAAATGAAGATTATTGCTTCTGTTTTATCTATCTTAAGCCCAGTCCGTTTTCTAGTTGTGGCTTTTACTTGCGCTTTACTACTGTTATCTAGTGCTTTTCCTGCTTTTGCCATCGATAGCTATCAAAGCGATCCCACCGAAGGTACTACACAACTGCTTGATATTCAAAGCAAAACTGATAAAGCTGCTAAAGAACCACCAGCAGGATTGAAAAAGGTTCAAAAGGAGTCCAACAAAGGACTCAATGAAGTTCAGGGAGATGCTGATATTGACAAGCAGAAGCGTCCTGAGAATTCACAGAGTGCAACCACTGCTGAAGAAAATATAAAGAAAGTGTTGGAGAAAGTTACAGGTAAGTAACTAAATTAATAGTTCTGGTAATTTTTCGGTAGTAATGGGTGATTGCCTAAAAGCAATCACCCATTACTAATTTCAACCTGGCAAATTTAATTAAGTATCAAATGGGGAAAACTACGTTTCGATAGTTTTAATTATGAATTAACGACAGCTATTGTATTTAAAATTTTATGTTTGGAACTAAAAAAATAATAAAATCCTCTAATGACTAGATTGTTGTCTCGATCCTACCTATTAAGGCATAGGCATAGTTCTAAATGGGGTGATTAATTTAAACTCATAATGCTTCCTTTGGTTGATGTGGAATCTATATGAAATTTGAGATATTAATAAATAAGTTTGCTTAGGGATGGAAAAAAATGCGTGCGATAAACATTGGGTTGACAGAAGAACAGCGTCAAGGTGTAATCAATCTGTTAAATCAAGATTTAGCAGATGCCTATTTACTGTTGGTGAAAACCAAAAAGTACCACTGGGATGTCGTCGGCCCTCAGTTCCGCTCTTTGCACCAGCTTTGGGAAGAACACTACCAAAAGCTGACTCTAAATATTGATGCCTTAGCAGAGCGGGTTCGTGCTTTGGGCGGTTATCCAGTTGGTACATTGGAAGGATTTCTCAAGCTTGCTACCCTCAAGGAACATGCTGGTAATGTTCCCACATCAACGAAGATGGTATCTAATCTAGTGCACGATCACGAGCAGGTTATCCGTAACTTAAGAGACCACGTGGATCAGTCTAGCGATAAATTCCACGATCAAGGTACTGCTGACTTTTTGACTGGACTGCTGGAACAGCATGAGGAAATAGCTTGGATGCTGCGTTCATTTATTGAAGGGGAAGCATTAGATCCAGATGGTAAGCAGCCAGCATCTGGGGCTAAGACTCCGGTAGGCGTGTAGCTGATAACGTCTGAGTTGAGGATGGCTGTGTGTGAAACCAATTAGAAGGGGGAATCCATCCTCCTTCTAATTGGTGTGAAAGGATTAATCTACATCTTCACATAGCTTACTCTTCGCGCATCTTCATTAAAAGGGGGGATCTAAAAAGAGCCAACTTTTTAATGGGGTTGGGAAATCCCTTTTGCGTAAGTCCTAAAAATAATCCAAGGAGTATTTAAGTGACAGAAGTATATAAAGCAGAACGTACCATTTCTGCTGTATTCAAAGAACAGAAGCAAATTGATGATGTGATTCGACGTTTACTAGACAGGAGTGTACCTAGAGATCATATTTCGGTCATGGGTAGAAACTTTCAGTCAGAAACTAGAATCGCTGGCTTTATTAGTAAAAAGGATGTAATTCTGGGAGGTTTGAGAACAGGGGCAGTTTTTGGTTCTTTGTTTGGTTCCTTTCTCAGCTTACTCACGGGTGTAGGCGTACTGTTTATTCCCTTTGTCGGCCCAATTGTGGCAGCAGGGCCTATTGGTGCAGTGCTGCTGGGGGCTGCAAGTGGAGCGATCGCAGGTAGTGCAGGTGCTGGTCTAGTATCGGTTCTAACTACTTTGGGGATGTCAGAAGATAAAGCGGCTATCTACCAAACCCGCTTACAAGCTGGTGAATTCTTAGTGATGGCAGAAGTTCCGAGCGATCGCACTGGTGAATTTCAATTGCTACTCGAAAGTGCTGGTGGCGAAGAAATTCACACGATTGAAAAAATCTTTGCTCGCCCTTGTCCTGGACAGTGCAACAGCCCAGAAGACTTGTCTCCTGAAGTTCGCGCTCATCTTTCTGATGCAGCTCAACGCACATTCATTGAGAGCTATAATACTGTCTTCAATGAGAAAAATGACGAGTTTACAGCTGAACAAGCCGCCTGGGAGTCTGTTCATCAGCAATATGATGAAGATGAAAACGGCGTTTGGTCAAAAGCTAAAGTTAAAGCTTAAACTGCTGCGCGTTGAATTATATCGGAATCTGATTTGATTCATAAAATCAATTTGCGTGGTGCGCGAAGCCCAATAAGCAGGCAATAGGCAACAAGATTCTTTTAGAGAAGTTTCTGGTGTCAATTCTCGCAATAGTAGCAGGATAAATGTAGAGCAAGCTAATCCGATCGCGATCGCTTTTACGGTATCCATTGCAGCTTGATGAGCTAGCCAGCTATATATCTGCGTTTCCGAAAGCCTTCTGTCTGATTGAGCAAGTAAACCACAATAAACATCAATGCGATCGCTATCATCATCAGTTGTGGTTTGGCCCGCGATCCTATCCACCAAACCTCCATTGTGTACAGTAAAGGTATGCCAAATAAAAAACCTCCACAAGCACCCCGAATAATGTCATTAATCTCACTCTTCCATATATTTTTTTGACGTTTTGTTGTCACTCCTTTACTTTCCTTTTATTGAAAATTTGCTTTTATATCATGTCTGGATAAATACTTGTCATTACGAACGCAGCGATAGCGAAGTGAAGTAATCGCAGAGTCCGCAGCGATTGCTTCGTTCCACTCCGTTTCACTCGCAATGACATATCGGAAGTGATTAAGCGGACTTGATTTTACTTATAATAATTCTCTATGAAAATGCATATAGCAGTCCTAAATTTATGGTGAAAAGTTAAATCCCCAACTTCTTTGAGAAGTCAGGGATTTAGATAAAGTAAATTTTCACAGACTGGTATCTACGTAGGCGTAGCCCAACCCAGGTATCGCACTTTTAATAAAAATTAAATCCAGCTTGAGGCTGGACAATTGCTAGAGACATTTTTGAAATTGAATGTTTCCTTGATTTTTAACTTACCAAATCAACCAAGGCGTTTGACTGGAAGCGGACTATAGATGAGACTGAGCAGCCACGATAATTCTCAGAGGTGAATACTGATAGTGTGATATTAGCTTGACCGGGATCTAAGATGCGTTTTACCTTGCAGGTTTGCATTTTGTTGTTGCAGTAAGCAATAATGCGATCGCCAGCCTTGACATCTAATGCTTGAATTTTCACTTAATATCAACCTCGCCCAAGATTTTGTTTAGCTAAAGGAAAAATATATTGCTATATTTCACTTGCTCAACAATTTAAATATTTATTTCACTATAACACAAAAACCACGGGTTCTAAATTTTATCAATTTCATCTTGATAATGTCAAGTTGATTTATGCTCAAAACTCTTTTCAATCCTGGATTTTATTGGAGGAGGCAGGAGGAGCAATTCACTTACTTGTATGACAATACGGTTCAGTTAAGTATTTTTCTTTCTCTCTGTGTCCTCTACGGTAAGCCACTCCGCGTCTACGTTAAAAAAACTGACAAAGAGTTTTAATTTTAACCCAAGCGTGTTGAAGTATATGTAGTGGCGTGGCAGGGCTAAATCTGATGATAGGTAAACTTTCGCCATAGTGTACTAACTTGGAAGCCTGATCTTGAAAACCCAGATAGGACTAAATCTCTCTCTGCTCTAAATTTTTGTGAGTGCAAATTTTTTCCTTCTATGTTTTTGTTACAATTATTGAAATTTTTACCTAAAAATACCACTATGGCTTTATATGCTGAATTACATAGGCACTTGGGCGGTTCCGTCGTACCGCGAGTTTTATGGCGATATTTCGAGCGACATTCTTTGGAGTTGATTTCCCGCTTTGCTGACTATTCAGAATTTGAAGATTTTTACACGCGCCCACGTAACAGCTTAGATGAATATCTAGAATTACACACCCTAGTAGAAAGTGTGCAAACTGTGGAGACTTTGCCTTACTTTATCTATCGCTTGGTGCGGGGTGCTTACATTTTTGAAAATTTAGCTTACCTGGAACTACGCTACACCCCCTATTTGCGGACACCTGAGCATCTAAATCAATCACAGAGAATTGACAAGATGGCAGAAATTGTACAAGTAGTAGGACTTGCTAGCCACCAGCCTGAATATCCGATTGTTACTAGCCAAATTCTTTGTATGCACACGCGGCTACCATATCAGGTGAACAAGGCGATTATCGATTTGGCGGCGCAAAATAAGCAGTATGTCTGTGCAGTAGATGTAGCAGGGGGTGATAGCTATTATGCCGATCGCTTAGAAGAATGGATTAGCTTATATGATTATGCGCGATCGCTAGGCGTTAACACCACGGGACATCTATATGAAACCACCGCCGGTTGTTATCCCGAACTGTTACCTTATCTGATGCGAATCGGTCACGGTATCCAAATCCCCCTACTGTATCCAGAGTTACTTAATGATGTCGCAAGACGCGGACAATGTTTAGAGATTTGCCCCACAACTTACATAAAAACTGGTACTTTGCAAGATATCCGTCAACTCAAATTAGTTTTTGACCGTTGTTTTGATGCTGGGGTAGATATTGCTATCTGTACTGATAATGCTGGATTACATAATGTACGTCTACCGTTTGAGTATGAAAATCTCTTGACTTACGACATTATCAGTTTTGAACAACTACAAGCTTGTCAGGATGCTGCTTTCCGTCATGCTTTTGCTTGGCCTTATGGTGAACGTCCTGCATCGTTGTTGAACGGTTTGCTCAAACCTGAACCACCTAAAGTTTTGGCAATAAGAGATAGTAATTAACCACCGCCAAGTAGTGCTGCGCGTAATTCGTAATTCGTAATTCGTAATTCGTAATTCCTATATGGCAAGTATTTCGTTGATTTGGAAGGGGTAGTTAATTTACGCCATGCTGCGCTAGAGGTGAGAGAAAGTAAGGTGATTTAATGTTAATTAATGTTGCAATCAGTGATTTTTATATGATGCTGTAGAGAAAGCTGTAATGCACAATAGATATCTGGCAAAAACAATGTTTTAGAAAGTGAACCACAGATGTACGCAGATAATTCATCAGTGTTTATTTGTGGCTCATTTTTCATTATGATTTTTGCTAGAAGTCTAATGTGCAGTACAAAAAACCAGCAATGACGGAATAAATAGACTTAGATTAGTATGCTTGGGTTAAGTTTAAGCGCCAACACCTTCTGTAGCACCACCGGCAGAAATCCAAGCTGCAAGGCCACCTTTGATTTCCGCTACTTCAACAAACCCTGCTCCTCTCAGAATTTGTGCAGCCTGGTTTGTATGCTCGTCACTATCGCCATAAATATAGATATGGCGTTCTTTATGTAGGGCAGATTTGGCTTTAGATGCCAAATCGTCTAATGGTATGGGTATTGCTCCACTAATCCGACCGTGATTGTAGGTGTGGCGATCGCGCACATCAACAATTGTAAAACCTGGTTGACCCCATTGCAAACGGGTCTTTAAATCATGGACATCAGCAACTGAATTATTACTCATAAGCTTATCCCGCTTATAACCTCACAAGCAATTTATCAAAAATCGCCTTGTAATTGAGTTTTCTTTACAATTAATAAAAATTCCTCGTTAATTCGCCTCCTTATTTGCCCAAGCTACGGTAAGCTAAAGCTACATATCCTCCGGTCTTTTTCTTCTCTGCGAACGCGAACAGCATGTCGCAGAAAGATATTGCGCGAACAATTTTGAATTGATTTCTCCCCCACTTACCTTACCCCCAGAAGCTATAAACTATAATTTATGGCATCTACTATTCAAGCTCTACCAACAGAAGTCGTATATCTTATTACAGCTGGTGAGGTAATCGACTCTTTAGCTTCTGTGGTGCGGGAATTGGTAGAAAATTCCCTCGACGCAGGTGCAACGCGAATTGTGGTTTCTCTATGGCCGCAGCAATGGCGAATTCGTGTGGCAGATAATGGCTGTGGAATGCTCCTAGATGACTTGCAACAAGCAGCCACAGCCCACAGCACCAGTAAAATTCGCTCTAGTGCCGATTTATGGAAAATTAACAGTTTGGGGTTTCGTGGTGAGGCGTTACACAGCTTAACAACTCTGGCAGATTTGGAAATTTTGAGTCGGACTGTGGGTGGAAAATTAGGATGGCGGATTAGCTATGGCAATGGTGGGGAAGTTGTGCAAGTTGAAGTAACTGCGATCGCACCTGGTACAGTAGTTACAGTTTCCAATCTTTTCGGTAATTGCTCATCTCGTCGTCAGGGATTACCCACAACAGCACAGCAAATGAAAGCCGTGCAAGCCACAATTCAACAAATTGCCTTATGTCATCCCCACGTCACCTGGCAGATTTGGCAAAATGACCGTCAATGGTTCACCATCTCTCCAGCAGCGACAACTGGGCAACTCCTACCGCAGATTTTACCCCAGGTACGACAAGGTGATTTACAAGAGGTGAAACTCCAACTCCCCAACCCTTGTACAGACGCGATTAATCGCGTCTCTCCTAACTCTTCACTAAATTTAGTGGTAGGATTACCCGATCGTTGTCATCGTCATCGTCCAGATTGGGTACGTGTAGCCATTAACGGACGGATGGTTAAGACACCGGAACTAGAGCAAACGATATTATCAGCATTTCACAGAACATTACCACGCGATCGCTATCCGATTTGTTTCTTACATCTTGCCATTTCACCCGATCAAATTAACTGGAATCGCAATCCAGCCAAAACAGAAATATACCTAAACGAAATTATTTATTGGCAAGAGCAAATTACCCAAGCAATTAACCAAGCACTCAGCATTTCTTCTAACAATCTTAAAGAAGCTGTCCACACAACACGAGTTAGTAAATTACTCAAAGCCGCAGAAACTAAAGGCGGCTACAATTTCAATCCTAAAACTCCTAACTCCTCACTTCCAACTCCTAACTCTTTAAAAGCTGTTGCTCAAGTTAGCAACACCTATATTGTGGCTGAACATTCTGGGGGAATGTGGTTAGTCGAACAGCACATTGCCCATGAGCGAGTTTTGTATGAGCAATTGTGTGATGATTGGCAACTTATACCCGTTGAACCGCCAATCATTCTTTATCAATTGTCGCCAGCGCAATTATCGCAACTGCAACGCATCGGTTTAGACATAGAACCCTTTGGCGAGCAACTTTGGGCTGTCCGAAACATACCCACACCTTTGCAACAGCGAGACGACTGTGCAGAAGCAATTTTAGAGCTTAGTTGGGGAGGTGATTTACAAACAGCCCAAGTAGCTGTTGCTTGTCGCAGTGCCATTCGTAATGGTACACCCATGAACCAAGAAGAAATGCAGATACTTTTAGATAATTGGCAACGCACTCGCAACCCTCGCACCTGTCCCCACGGACGACCAATTTATTTATCTTTAGAAGAATCAGCTTTAGCCCGATTTTTCCGGCGTAATTGGGTAATTGGTAAAAGTCATGGAATTTAATGTTTTCAGTTATTTAATTATTACAGGATGCTTTCTGGGAATTATGCTATAGAGAAGAAGTAAATTAATAGATTTGGACTGGATTTTATCGTAATTATTGATTGACAGACTTAGGCTAAAGTTCAAGATATTGAGAGGTTTGCTTAACTTATGTTAAATTAGTTTTTTTCTTGTATTTTGACTTTTTATTTTAATTAACTTAGCTATTAATAATCTGTTCCACCGCAACAGAAATATCTGGAAATGCTAGGGGTTGAATTGTTCCCGCAGTCAATGTCAATTTTGTCGCATACTCTCCGTCTAAGATTTCTCGAAATACCACTAAATGTAGCTTTTTGATATTTACGACCCAATACTCTAAAATACCTGCTTCTGCGTAGATTTTGCTTTTTCTCTCTAAATCTTTTTCTAAACTGGAGTTAGCATACTCAATCAACCAGAAGATATTTTCTGGATAGGGATGATGCTCTCGATACTCACGTCCTAAACGCTGGACAATGGCAATATCTGGTTCTGGTTCTGAGTCGTTGGGTAAGGTAATAGGCTTTGCTTCACGAATTTTGGCGCGTTCAGCTAATAAATTTGCTAGATACTCACCAGCTTCATCACTACAATAAGCATGGGGTTCCCCTTCCGGCGACATTTCAACAATTTCTCCCTTAAGTAGTTCAACTTTGCGATCGCTCAAAATGCCAGCATCAATCATGCGATGATATTCGTCAATCGTCCATTTCGCAACAATAAAAGTCATGACGATTGATTCCTCCCAATAATTCTTGATATTTTACCATTTTAAACAGACCTGAAAGGAAAACACTAACGGATCTGTAACCCTCAGTATCCCTGGTGTAATTGTTGCTGTAATTGGCGCAATAATTGCCATCTTCCTCTGGAACTTATTGGCTAATCGTACCAGTTATTAGTTGAATTAAGTTGCTAAACAATCATGGTTAGAGCCAGTTTGTTAGTAATTAAACTTTTACAGTTTTGCACAAAGACAAAAACTCCACTAGCTTTGAGTTAGTGGAGTAATTAATGTCAAACTATCAGGAGCAAATCATGGCTAATATTGCTATTTGTACTGTATAAGCAAAATTAGTCTACAACTTTCTTCACTTCATCTTTGATGTTTTCTACAGTGTGAGTAACTTGAGCATCAGCTTGCTTTGCTTGTCCTTCAGCTTTGTCTTGTGGATTACCAGTGATTTCACCCACAACCTCTTGAATTTTTCCTTCAATATTTTTCGCAGTAGCTTCTATTCTTTTCTCGATACTCATGGTTTTATTTCCCGCTTGTAGTTGACTCAGCTATTACATAAACTAACAATAGTGTATTCTTTTTGACTTCCATCAACCGATAGAATAATTTGGTAGATTATGTATCTTAAGATAGATGTGGGTTGCTACAGATGTAAATTAACAAGCCTTCAAAATCAAGGAATGAGTTCCGAATAATTTGATTTATCAAAGGCGATCGCTATATTTTCCTCGCTTCAGAACATAGCTAACTTACTACTATAATTCGCTCAGATTTTGTAGGAAAAAACAAAAAATTAATATTGACTGAATATTAAAAACACTGTCTGCAATAACCCGATAACAAAACCCAAAACACCACCTAAAGTGACAATCGCTTGCAATTCATTTTTGACAATTCCTTCAATAGCATCTTCCAATTCAGCCGGCGAAGTTGATTTCACGCGGTCAACTATCACTTGATCTATCGATAAAATCGGAATAACCTGTGCCACAATTACTTCTAAATCTTTTTCCAAATACTTATCTAAAATTAGAGCCAACTCTTGACTCATAACTTCTAAAGAAGTACTGACAACAGGTGAAGTGCTAAGACGATTCAGCAGGACAACAGCAATATTTTCCCAATCAACAGAATCAGTTAATCCTTGTAAAAAATCGCTACCACTGTTTTGTAGGTAATGACGAACACTTTCGCGGGTGGTCTTTCGCAGTTGGCGCACCGTACCCATTGGCAAGTTTTGGAATGATAAATTTTGCAGTAATTTCCTGATGCGATCGCGCATCTGCAAATCTTGGGTCAATTCCTGCAAACGACTATTTGTAGCCTCCTTTTCATCCAAGCAAAAAGTCCGCAACCGCGTCAGAGTATTACGTAAGCCAAACAAATTTGCTACTACCCAATAAGTCCCACTGGTTTTTTCGCGGAAGCCTTCATCAATAATTTGAATCGTGCGATCGGTTAAAAAATCAACTATGGTTTGGCGCAAAAGATCCGGTGGTAAAACTACTTCTAGTAACCAATCAGCAAGCCTTGTAGCCTGTTCTTCACTCAGTTGAAATTCCAGCAATATCTGGTCAAAAATTTGGTTGATCTGCGCTTCCAAAAAGTCTTCACGTCGCGCTAAAACCTTGAGTAACCGTGGTAATGATTCGCCTAGCAAATCCCGTAAAATTCCCGCGACAATTTTGGCACTTTTTTGGTTTTTATCTGTTTTGATTTGTTCAATCGCCAGTTGCAACAACCAGAGAATTGCTGCTTGCACGCGTTCTGTTTGCAACAAACGTCGGGCTAGATTTTGCAATTCTTGTGGTGTCAAGAGTGACCCCATGATTGTCTTAGAAATGTTCAAAGCTAGACGTTCCTGGTTGCGGGGAATCAAGCCAGGGGTGAAGGGTACTCTTTGTCCAGCAATGTAAATTGCTCGGTAAGGACGGAACAACATTTTTATGGCTATATCATTTGTGAAATAGCCAATAATTCCACCCAGTACCGGGGGAGACACATAAAGCCAAAGATGAGACCAGTCCAAGGGAAGAATTAAAAAAGTTAGGAGTTAGAGACGCGATTAATCGCGTCTGTACAAGAGTTAGGAGTTAGGAATTAGGAGTTAGGAGTTAGAAGTTGGGAATGATAAATTTTCAATGAGAATTTATCACTACTGATAATTCATAACTTTTAACTAATAACTCCTAACTTACTAAGCACTAGCACTCCCATCATACCGTTCGCAATGGGGTAGTGTGTGGCAACACCAAAACCAACTTGACGCGCTAACTCTATTTGCTCTTTCCCGATGGGAAACCGGTCTAAGCTGGGGCTAATGTAAGCATATTCTTCTTTTAACCCTAAATGATTCGCAACTGGCACCACAAAACCGTTCAGATAAAACTGCTGAAAGGTACGTAGCTGAGGATTGCTCGGTCGATGAAAGTCTAGAATTGCGGCTTTCGCACCCGGCTTCAAAACCCGGTATACCTCTTGGAGACTGCGGGAAATATCTTTAACATTTCTTAAGCCATAGCCCATTGTGGCGGCATCAAATTGGTTATCGTCAAAGGGTAAATTTAGCACATCGGCTTCTACCCAGGCGATCGCAGGTTGGGGGTACTGTCTTTGAGAACGTTCTCTAGCAGTTTCTAGCAGGTTGCATGAAAAATCCACTCCATACACCTGTCCTGCTGCTCCCACACGCCGTGCCAAACGTAAGGCTAAATCACCACTACCGCAGCATAAATCTAATGCAGTATCACCTGATTTAGCTGCACTCCATTTCACTGCCATTTCCTTCCAGATGCGGTGCTGTCCCAAACTCAACCAATCGTTCAACTGGTCATAAACTGGAGCAATACGGTTAAAAATGGACTGAATTTCGTTAGTCATTGGTCAATAAGTCATTAGTCATTGGTCATTAGTCATTTGCCTAAGATAAAGGACAAATGACTAATGACAACTACACAATGGTTTGATGGCAGCGACTACTAGTAAGAGCGATCGCTACCAGTTCGGCTGATAAATTAATTAGCATTAATTCATCTTCCCGCAAAGTGCATGGTTGTTTCCACTGTAGCGACAATACACCCAAAAGTTCATGACGGTAGCTAATTGGGATAACTAAATGTGCTTGCACACCCGTATTTTGGTAGTGAGTAGCATCAGCTAATTTAGTGTCTTTAAGTACATTTAAGGAAACTTGCATTTGCCCAGTGGCGATCGCTTCTGTTGTTAGTGGGTCAAGAGATAGCCAGTTCTCTATTGTACCTGTATCGCTGTAAGTTCCTTGAGTCGCAACCAGATTCTTTCCATCTGTAAGCTGTAGGATACAGCCTTCTGCCCCAAAAGTCTCACTCACAGCCTTAGCGATTGGAGTGAGAGTTTCCTCTAAGCTAGAAGCCGCTTGAGTTACCTGTACCAAAACACTCAGCAGGGCCATTTGAGCATGAGCGCGACGTAATTCTTCTGTACGTTGCTTGAGCAAGTCGTAGGTTTCTGCTGCTCTTTGCACTACTGCCTTCAGTTCCCCTGGATCCCAAGGCTTAGTGATATATTTGTACACTTGCCCTGCATTAATTGCTTCTACCAAGTCTTCAATATCAGTAAATCCGGTGAGAATTATCCTGACTGTATCGGGAAACTGAGGTACAGTCTTACTGAGAAACTCAGTTCCTTTCATTTCTGGCATCCGTTGATCGGAGATAATTACCGCTACTTCCCCTTCTGCTGCCAAAACTTGTAAGGCGTTCACCCCACTATCAGCTTTCAGAACATTAAAGTCGCGTCGAAATGTGCGATAAAGTAAATCGAGATTATCTGGCTCATCGTCAACTACCAAGATTTTGAGCTTTTTTGGTCGTTCTAGAGTCATCACTTGATATTGGAGTTTATCAATTTCGCCACTGGGCTTATCCATAAGATATTTCCTTTAAATATTCACTATCTTGTTATATTCCATACCAAGCTTAGTTGAGAATAGCTCAAATTTATCAAGGGTTTTTACGGACTTAATCTGCCTGTTTCAATACGTAAAATATAAGTAATACAGAGGATGTTTGGCTGTCCAAACATTTTAATTAGCAAAAATTGCCCTGGAAAAACCAACTAAATCAGCCTAATTATGGCGATTGTTACCCAGTCATGGCGGCATAGTTAATAAAACTAACTTTAAATGGATGGTTTGAAAAATAGTACTAAGAATCATGACTAACTAACGGCAATAGCAAACGGCTAACTACCCGATTATCTGGTAATTGATAGAAATTTAACTCTCCTCCCAGTTCCAGCATGAGGTTTTGGCAGATTAGCAGATGTAAAGCTGGGGGTTGGTCGAGCTTGGAGGGAGCAAGCACATCTTTGAGTGTATTTTGATGTAGTTCAGTGAGTAGCTGTGATTCGATCGCACCGTTGTATGTAATCGACAGTTCCAGCGATGTCTGATGTTCAGCGCCTACAATTGCAGAAGACTGCTTTGCCTCTGAGGGTTTTGACGCATCTAAACGGCGACACCAAATGTCAATTCTACCGCCGATTGGAGAACGGTTACAGGCAGTAACCAATAATTCATGGATAACTAATTCAATTTTGACAATATCACCAGCGATCGCCATTGCGGATTGAGCGCTGGAACTAGGAACACCTCTGACTAACGAAGAATTTTTTGGCGATTCTTGCTCATCAATTGGTTGTCCCAAACCATGCACACCAATCCACAGTTTTTGTTGTTTAAGTAAATTTTCGATGCGTTCGAGCGATCGCTTTAGCAAACTGGCTATGGGCATAGTTTCCCAACTAATATGTAGTTGCCAGTTTTCAAGTTTTAGCATTCCACTCATAGAAGTGGCTGTGTGGTCTAATTGCCGTAGCAATAGCTGGTAGCGCATTTGAGTCAGTTCATTGGCAGGAATGCCCAAATCATGTATTTGTTTCAGCGATAGCGCCGTTATTCTTTGGATTTCCTCTAGACGACGATGCTTGTACCAGTTGAGTTGTCGTAATTCCTCTGTGGTGGATTCTAGAAGTCGGTTAATTTGCTTTTGACGACGCCACCAAGCTAATTGAGAAATCAGAGTTGCGATCGCATTAAGATTTTGTTGTGACCAGCGACGCTCTTGATAGTCTGCTAACAATACTACACCTGTGATTTCATAATCTGCATTGGTACGTAATGCCATCACCAAAATTTGACCTTTATCTGGAGTATTCAACCATTTTCGAGTTTCTGGGGGTAAATTATCCACCTTCAAAGTCAAGTAATTCTCCGTAACCAGTGCCCATTGAATTAAGGCTTCCGACTGGATAGGAATAGATGCATCAGAAAAAATCCCAAATTGACTATTGTCAATCACTCCAGGAATAATTTCTGCCAAATTTTCACCAGGCGACCAGGATAGCAGTAACGCTAGGGGACAACCCAGAATCGATGCTATTTGTTCGAGTGCTGTATGTTCTAAATGCTTTTTCTCGACCTCGTTGCTGTTCTGGGTTTTTGTCAGGATGTTTAAGCATTGTTCAAACGCCTGGGAAGTTTTTTGCTGCTGGGTAGTGCGGTTGTGCAATTGCCACTGACGAACAATCACCCCAATCTGTTGACTAACAGCCCACAATAAATCCTTTTCGAGAGTTGTCCAAGAACGATGGGTTTCGTGAGTGATGACCAAAAGTGCTGCTGGGATATGACTTTGAGTGCATTTACAAATAAGTAGCGATCGCACTCCACTTTCTAGTAAAAAGGGCCGCCAGTTAAAAAAGCGTAAATCTTCATCTAAGTTCTCAATCTCCACCGCTTCAGTTGAACGTTGCAAAAGCTGTACATCTAATTCTTTGAGAGTATTCAGGGTAAATGTCAACGGTCGGCGATTATGAGGCTGACTTTGGTAAATAAATTGATAATTATTCTGCTCAGGATCGTACTGCAACAGCAAAAAACGGGTGGCTGTTAGTCGAGCTAAAACTCTTTTAGCACAGATGTGTAATGTTTCCTGAAGATCGTGTTCGCTATAGATACCCTGGGCAACTTGACCAGTCAGTTGGGCATCCTCTTGAATCTGTTTGATAGTGCTTTCCATACTTTCAGTTGGTGTAACTAGGGACATTAAACTAGCTACACTCTGAACAAAATTTTTGTCTGTCTCCGTCCAGATTCGAGGTTCATTGCTTTCCACCGCCAGAAAACCGAGCAAGTTCTTTTGCCAGATAATCGGAGCAGCCAAAAGCGATCGCACCTTCAGCCGTTGCAGCAATTTTGCCGTAAAATGGCTTTTTAAAGAACTGCGGGCATCACCAATTGAGACAATTTGGTTCACTGCCAAAGCATAATAAAAGTCGCTCAAGTCCTGTACAGTCATTCCCGGAGCTTGCTGATTGCTGGAATTGCGATCGCTTTTGACAAGCTGATTGCTCATCCGACACCAAAAGTAGCGCCCTTCTCGATCGAACCAGTAAACATTTGTCCGATTAGGGGAGATAAATTTATGAGTTGCTTGTACCCCTGCTTCAAGTCTTTGATTAAGGTTTGTGAGGGTGCGTAAATTTTCGAGCAATTCTAATAATGGCTCATCGCTTCGCTTGGTTTGCTTTTGCTGCTTATGCATCTCATGTTGATAAAGCAATGCCCCCAATTCACCTAAAACCATCATCAAACGTGCTTTTGCTTCCCCTGTCAGTAGATAGCCCCAGCGATCTGAACCGAGTAACAGCAAACCCAAGCAACGGTCTTTATAGCGAATTGGTAAAATAATTGTTCCTTGGATCTGCAATTTTTCAGCAATTTTGCGCCATTCGGCGGCGCGGATTTCAGTTTGCAAATCAGCTATCCCCAAGGGATGCTGTTCAATCACCACTTGCTCTAATAAATCCCCCGGACTGAGAACAACCCTTTGGTGTAAAAAGCTCGTGTCCCGATCGGGTGTAATGCCGCCTTTGCCGAATAATATGTGATTCAGGCGATCGTAAAGAGCAATCCAAATCAGTCTGTAATCAAACTCTTCCTTAAGATAAGAAATAGTAGTTTCAATCAGAACGTCAACATCATCTTCTTCTCTGAGGCTCTGGAGGACGCGCCCCAAAGAGAGGATCTGCTGTTCGGCGGCTATAGGTTTTTGCGGCTGCCCCATCTGATTTATTGGTTAACATAACTTGTAATATATAAGATGCCCAGAAAACCACCCTGAGTAATATTGCCACAAGTGTTTAATGTTGAACCTGAACAGCTTAATAGGCGGTTATGTACCCACAAGTACCTACAGGAAAACAAACCGTTGAATTTTTCTTAGTTTGCGTCAGATTAAGTAATGTACTTCAGCCAATTAATATAGTCAGACTAGATGAGAGAACCAACCAAATCTATAGGACTCATATTTGATTTTTAAATATACAACGTAGGGTGTGTTATGCCGTAGGCTAACGCACCACCCTTTATGTTTTGGTGCGTTACGGAAGCCGTAACACACCCTACACATACTTAGATTTTTTCAGAAATCAAATACTAGCTAGTCCGCGAGAGAATTAGACAATCTCAAAAAGAATGATGTGTGCTAGTTCCAAAAATCAAAGCTAATGGATATTTATAAATTTGCAATTAGTCCGCTTTTGTTCAATTTGGTAAAAACAGACCCAGAGTGGTTACACCAGCAGACGATTCGCAGTTTTAACTGGCTATCACAAACCCCTGCTAGTTGGGCAAACCAACGCTTACAAAAATCTTTATGTCTGTATGATTCCCGCCTAGAACAAAATTTGTTTGGGCTAAACTTCCCAAATCCTGTAGGGTTAGCGGCTGGCTTCGATAAGGATGGAGTAGCTGCTGGTATTTGGTCTAATCTGGGTTTTGGCTTTGCAGAACTAGGAACTGTAACTTTTCACGCCCAGCCAGGAAATCCGCGTCCCCGTTTGTTTCGCTTGCCGTTGGATAAAGCCGCTCTCAATCGCATGGGCTTTAATAATCTCGGTGCAGCAGCAATGGCGACACGTTTGACACATGAAAAACAGGAGTCAACTCACTTAATACCCATAGGGATAAATTTGGGGAAATCTAAGGTAACTCCCCTGGAAGAAGCCGCACAAGATTATCTCGATAGTTTTCGCTTACTCAAGGATTTGGGAGATTATTTTGTTGTTAATGTCTCTTCTCCTAATACGCCGGGGTTGCGATCGCTCCAAGATGCCTCTATGCTCAGTGCCATCTTGAATCTATTACAACAAGAAAACACTGCACAAAAACCACTTTTTGTCAAGATAGCGCCAGATTTGGATTGGGTTGCGATCGCTGACATTATTTCTTTAGCTAAAACCTACAATCTGGCGGGAATTATCGCCACCAATACCACCATCAGCCGCGATCGACTGAAAACTCAGGTGATTGACCAAACTGGCAAATCACCCAAGGAAGAAGCTGGTGGAATTAGCGGTGAACCATTGCGCGATCGCTCCACTGAGGTAATTCGTTTTATTTGGCAGCAAACCCAAGGACAAATCCCGATTATTGGCGTTGGTGGAATTTTTTCCCCAGAGGATGCTTGGGAAAAAATTACTGCTGGTGCTAGCCTGATCCAGGTTTATACAGGCTGGATTTATGAAGGCCCGCTGATGGTACGCCAGATTCTTTCAGGTTTACTTTCCAAGTTAGAACAAAGCGGATTAAATTCCATCAACGAAGCTGTGGGCTTAGAATTCAAAAATCAAAAGTAATTAATATTTTTTAATTTTGAATTACGATCCTTCTTCCTCCAGTGGGAAAAACTCCTTAGTTTTTTCCGAGTATGACCAGGCAATACCATCAGGGTCTTTACTGCGACTCCATTCAGGAAACTCTGGATCGTTTCGTCGTTTATAAACCGTGCTGGAATAGACATTTAGCCGTTTGGCAAGTTCAGATTGAATGAGAGAGCCAAAAATTAATTGTTTTTCCAGCGATCGTTTAGCTTCCTCATGGGTTTGGGTTGGCTGTGGTATTGATTCGGTTTCTGCTTCTTCCTCCTCAAGTGTTGTTGGTGGTGGTGCTAGGAGCGATCGCGCAGTTTTAGTAACTGGTTGAGCCGGAAGCTCTTTGACAGGCTCACTACTGTCAAGAATATTGCCGAGAATACTGGCAGTTATAAAGTAATAAGACTGCCCTGCGTCTTCGGAGTTGACTATACTGGCACCAAATTCCGAGGCTTTACCATCCAAGTAGCGTTTTGCCGTTGTTCCAGGAAAATTGCCCTTGATTGCCAAGTCCATTGGCGTAAGTCTGCCTTGATTTTCTCGAACCAACTGATGAAAAATTGGGTTAACTCGCACAGTCCACTGTTGCCATTGATATTCCTGCCAAATCTTGAAGCCAATCACCAGCACAATTAGCGCTAGTAAAATTCTCCAGGTAGCAACCAGGAAAATAATCAAAAACGAGATGGGCAAAAGTAGAACGAGAAAAGCCTTGCCGTTGTCTTCTATGGGTTTTTCACTCATGCCGATTTTTGCCAAGTGAATTTTGGGAAATAGTATTATATATCTTGGCAAAAATTGTGACACTTTTTTGTATCTTTTGGCAAAGTTGCGGCAAATTTGTTGGCAAAATCTTTCCTGGGTAGGTGTTATACGCTTATCTAAGATTGGTGTGCGATCGCCCAAAAGTTTTTCCCAGCGAAAAAAAGAAGATTTTTAACTCAACCAACAACTCCATAAATTAAATCGTCAGCCCCTTGACAACAGATAATACATAGACTACGTCAATAATACAAGTTAACTTTCATTAGAGAGTTAACTTGCACCAGTAGCGGATAGCTCAAATGACAGAGCGCCCACCTTGCCCGTAAAGGCCGATGTATCGAGGGTTATCGTATATAGCTTAAACACCCTTAATCAAACTTCTGGAAGTGCAGGTACAAATCCTGTTCCACTACACCAAATTCAGTGCTAAATGACGAATTTTAAATGTTTAACTCATAACTTTATATGTGGTGGGTAGCTCAGTGGATAGAGCGCCTAAATATCCTTATTCACCCCTTGCCTGAAAAGGCCGACGAATTGAGGGTTATCGCCTGCCAAGCGGGAGGTCGCGGGTTCAAATCCCGCTCCACTACACCAATTAATTTTAGATTTTAGATTGAATTTAAAATCCTAAATTTTCATGTGGCGGGTAGCTCAGAGGTAGAGCGCTAAACATCCTTTTTCACCCCTTGCCTGAAAAGGCCGACGAATTAGGGTTATCGAATCAAGTTCGAGAGGTCGCGGGTTCGATTCCTGCTCCGCTACACCAATTAATCTTAGATTTTGGATTTTAGATTTTGGATTTTAGATTTTAAATTCCATCCCAAATCCCAACTTTTCATGTGGCGGGTAGCTCAGTTTGGTAGAGCGCCGAAAAACATCCTTGTTCACACCTTGCCTGAAAAGGCCGAAGAATTAGGGTTATCGCATTTTAAGCCGGATGTCGCAGGTTCGATTCCTGCTCCGCCACCTTTCATTTTTGCCCGTAAGGGCCGGGAGATGAAGCGATGAATTACAATTTTTTCACCAAAAAGAAAACAACTACACCACAAAATCAACCTATCCCCGGACGAGAAGCAGAAATGGTTAAGGGACGTTCCGGTGGCTGGATGTTTGATGCTGGCATTTGGAAGATGCTGCGTCGCTGTCTGTTGGTTGGCACAGCAAAAAGCACTTACTACGCTGGTAAACAGGAATTAACTGAAGATTTTGTGACAGTTGTAAGACTTGCTGTTGCCGAAAATCCCAGCCGTGTAGCAGAAGAAATTTTGTATGCTAGCGATGGACGCGCCATCAACAACAGTGCGCCTATATTAGCTTTGGTACTGCTGTCGATGGGTGAAGCACCACAGGCAAAACAGGCTTTTGGTGAAATCAAATCTTCCCGCAAGTTGTTCGTACTGGTAGCCACTTCTACGAATGGTTGAACTACACAAAATCTCTGCGGGGATTTGGCAAAGTCGTGCGGGAAGCTGGTAAAACTTGGCTCTCAAGGGAAGATGTCAAGGGTTTAGCTTATCAACTGTTGAAATATCAACAGCGTCAAGGCTTTTCCCACCGAGATGCGTTGCGGTTGTTCCATGTCAAACCGCCTACAGAAAATCACCGTGAACTATTTGAGTGGGTAGTTAGAGGCTGGGAAGAATTGCCAGCAGACATCCCCTCAGAGGCTTTGGCACAAATTTGGTGGTATGAGTGGCTGAAGCGGAATCCTACCCAAACCCATGAAGCTATTTTGCAAGGACACTTAACCCACGAAATGGCTGCACCGGTGGGCAAAATGGATCGGCAAGCTTGGCAGCTGCTATTTCAGGAAATGCCAATAGGTGCAATGTTGCGTAACTTGGGTTCTTTAACTGAACTGGGTGTGTTACGAGCCGATGAAAATGCTAACTTGCTGCGAGTGGAAGAAGTTCTTAATCGCAGAGAACATCTGCGTAAAGGTCGTATTCATCCGATTGATGTTTTGAAAGCACTCAAAACTTATGAATCTGGTGGAAGATTAGGACGCAGTAAGAAAACTTGGAATCCAGTTCCTCGGATTGTGGACATTTTAGAAAAGGCGGTTGAATTATCTTTTGATGTCGTCAAACCCACAGGTAAAGTGTTTATGCACGCCGTAGACATTTCTGCTTCTATGAGTAACTTAGTTGCAGATATGGGACTGAGTTGTTGTGAAATTGCCACCACAATGGCACTGGTGACAGCAAAAGCGGAGAAAAACTATATGATTCGCGGCTTTTCTACCGAATTCCGTGATTTAGGTATCAGTGCCAAAGATAGTTTTAGTTCTGCGGTTCGCAAAGCTAGCAACCAAAACTTCGGCGGAACGGATGCATCTGTAGCCTACGACTGGATGATTAAGAATAAGTTCAAAGCAGATGTAGTGTGCTTTTGGACTGATTCGGAAAGCTGGGCTGGAAATAAGCATCCAAGTCAAGCGCTGAAGGAGTACCGCAAAAAGGTAAATCCCAACGTTAAGGCGGTGTACGTCACTTTGACACCTTACCAAATTACTTTGGTAGATCCTCAAGATTCGCTGTCTTGGGATTTGGCAGGGTTCGATCCGGGAACGCCTCGCATCATCCAGATGCTAGCTATGGGTGAGTTGTAGATATTTTTGAAGGATAAAGGGTGAAAAACTTTATCCTTCATATTTCATGGCGGGTTATCCTTGTTCGCAACTTGCCTTTCGGGGACGGAGAATTTAGGGTTATCGGTTACGTCTCCACCATTGTGGGGATTAGCGGGTTCAATCCCCGCACCCGCCTTTATTTGATTTGTACCTTACATAAAAGAGAAGGCGATTTAATTTTTGAATCGTCGTTTTTTATTTCGGCGATGGGTAGAAGTAGGGTATCTTCGATGTGCGATCGCTTCTTCACGCCCCACAAAATCAGAGTTGGCGTTCTTCAACTTTGGTTTTTTTACACCTGCGAAAAAATAAATGGCGGGTTTACAGCCTCAACCCTCTACAAATTGGGGGATAAGGTTAAAGCTGCTGCCCACAAGTGCGATCGCATACCCACCAAAACTCGGCAATATGCTTATTTTACAACAAAATGTAATATAACTTAGCAAGGAGCGAGCGATCGCTATTCCTTTTAAATCTAATGCACCGCGTCCTTCTCAAGGAGTTTCTGAGGATGATTCTGAGCAAGATTTTGTGGGAGCGTTTACTTGCTCTAAGGTATTGGTTAATGAGTCATCCCGTAGTATGGGGTATCTGCTTTGGGAATTTATAACATCGTCAAAAGCTTCCAGATCCTCTAGAGCTTCTAATGCAGACTGATATCGCTGTTTGAAGTCATCCAGCACCATTTTACTGAGAATTTTAGCTAGGGAATTGCTCACTTTAGAGCGTAGTTTACCGCCGTAGGCATCGCTCCATTTGATCTCTCCATAACCATCTCTACCTAGCTCACGGGGTGCTACACCAGTCAAGGCTTTAATCCCAACCATACCCACTGCATAGATATCACTACTGTAGTGGGGACGACCAAAACATTGTTCGCTTGGTGCGTAACCCTGAGTCCCAATGCCAATGGTAAAGGGGGTTTGCTCTTGTGCATCAAGCTGTTTGATGCTGACTTCTTTGACGGCTCCAAAGTCAATCAATACAAGTTTTCCGTCTGAGTGTCGCCGGATGATATTACTGGGCTTAATATCCCGGTGAATCACGTTGTTTTTATGAACAAATGTTAATGTTTGCAATAAGTCCCTGACAATTTTGATCGTGGCAATTTCATCAATTGCTCTACCTGGTGGTAATTCCTGATTTAAAGGATGACCAATTATCTGTTCTTGCACTAGATAAAATTCCTCATCTTCTTCAAAATAAGCCAAAAGTTGAGGGATTTGATCGTGTGTTCCCAATTTTTCTAGAGTTTGCGCCTCTGAGTGAAATAAACGTCTGGCAAGTTGCAAGGCTTCTGGTTTGGTGCTGGCTGGTTTTAGTTGCTTAAGAACACATTGCGGATTTCCAGGACGTTGAGTATCTTCAGCAATGTATGTTTCGCTGAATCCACCGGAACCGAGAACTTTGACAATTTTGTAGCGTCGAGCTAGAACTTTCCCTGATAAGGCTAAATCTCGTTGCTGGATTAGGTCTTGCAAGTCATCTTGTTGACTGATAATCTCTTGGACAACGGGAGAAGTTTTATACTTCTGAAAAATATCTACTAATTGGCGTTTCCTGATATTTTCTCTCACTAATGAGGTTCCCAGGTAGGAAAATCCGGTCATCGCGATCGCAATCATTGGTACAGTAGTAGGGAAAATTAACTGACCATAGATAAATAACCCATAACTAATTCCTACCCAAGTGCCAGAAAGGGCGAGGCCATATAGAAATCTATTGATACTACGCTTGCGTCTGCTAATCATCAAGGCTGTACTGCCAACTAGAATTAGCACAAACAAACCCCGCAATGGTGGAGTGTTAATTCCTGGAGCGATCGCTTTTCCTGACATTAAAGTTGCGATCGCATTGGCGTGAATTTCCACGCCTGACATGGGTTTGGCACTGTTGCTAGCAGCTACTGGATAATAATCATTATTTAATTTATCTGTTGCACCTATTAGCACTATTTTGTCTTTGAACACCTTTCCCTGCTGCAAATAGGTGTTCCAGTTTTCCGGGTCGAGGACGTGCCAAAAGGGTATTTGCTCAAATGTACCCGCAGGGCCCCAAAAATAAATGCGATCGCCCTTTGGTCGGGGATAATTTACTTCTGCTATCCTGAGTGCTGCTTCATCAAAAGAGGGTAGCTTCTCGATCAAATTATCTTCAGCCAACGACTTAGAAAACTCACTCGCCAATCGATGAACTTTACCATCAGCTTCTAAGGGGAAATTAACTGAGCCAATGGACACTGACCTTGTACGAAACATCTGTTGTGGGTCTATCAGTTGTGTAAAAGACCCTTGGCGCGTCTGGGAATTTTCGTAGACGGCTGCTAAAGTAATTTTACTACCATATTTTTGCAATACTGTATGAAGTTGGCGATCGTCAGTAGCTCCATAGCTGCTAGGAGTGTCAAATATTACATCTACCGCTACAGAGCGGACACCTGCTTTAATTAATTTTGTAATTATCTGGGCATAAGCAGCACGTTTATAAGGATAAGATTTCAGTGTTTCTAGGTAGGCATACTGTTTTGGATTTGTTTTATAGTACTGTTCGGGAACTGATATTGACTGATCGTCTATTGCTAAAATTACAATGTCTTCTGGAGGTACAATCGGCCCGCGCAGTTGAAAAAAGCCAGAAAGCGCCTTACTTTCCATCAATTGAACCAATTCTCCACCAGAAGCACTCAGCAATGCTGCACCCATTACCCAAGCCCCAGCGAGGAGATGGCCTAAGCGAATCATCCACCTAGACTGGCGAGCCGATGCTGTCGAGGTTACTTTTGTCGGTTTACTTGAGTGTCTATTGGCAGCAGAGACATAGTTCTTAGTTAAGGTAGATGTAGGTTCTTCTGCCATATTGTGTTACTGATTGATTTAAGTCCAACACTTTTATTTATTCAGACCACGTTTTAGTGCAAGCACATTGAAATAAGACTTAAATGACAATCTTATACATTTGTAAAGTATCTTCTATCAATCGACAAACTTTTATTAGCAGAGCTAGCCCCCAAGACATTCCTACTCAGGTACTGCTTAACTTATTATTTTTCTGTTAAGTGAGTTACAACTAGTGATTGTCTCACAGATCGGAGTCAAAGTAGATCCGACTCTGTAATTGGTTGCAGCAAGATTTTACCGTAACCTAACCAACAGGTATGCTCCTAACTGGGTGTTTTACCATAAGCTGTCCCAAGGCCGTCTTCTGTCTTTGGCGCAATATTGGTACTCCCCACAAAGCTTGTCCTGATACTGACAGCTTCACTTTATAGATAGGCATCAACTTATATCCTACTCTAAGCTTATGCTATACCTCTTTAGGAGTAAACTTTAGTGTTATACAGCAATGAATGCTGTTATTGGTTCAATTTTATTGGTAGATTTCGATCGCAGGGTAGCTCTTGCAGTGCTGGAGGTGAATAAGGTTTAGCACCCAGGATCTCAACTCCAATATTGCATCCGTTTTTATGCTTTGAAAGAGGTAGGATAAAAGCTATAGATGAAGACTTACTTTATAGATATTAGCAAACAAGGCATTTGAAAATTGCTATAATCTATTGTTCCATCTAAATTCATTTATATTATTAGGTGTAAATTTGTATGGGTTCTCCAATGAATCGTCTGTCTATTTTTGTAGACGGAAACAATATGTTCTATGCACAACAAAAAAATGGGTGGTTTTTTGACCCGCGACGAGTCTTAGAATACTTTAAACATGAGCAATCAGAAACAACATTAATTAATGCATTCTGGTACACTGGCTTAAAAGACCCACAGGATCAACGAGGTTTTAGAGATGCTCTAATTAGTTTAGGATATACAGTCCGAACGAAAATTCTTAAAGAATATTATGATGATACGTCCGGTCGTTACTCGCAAAAAGCTAATTTAGATATTGAAATTGTTGTAGATATGTTTAATACAGTAGACCAGTATGACCGAGTAGTATTATTCAGTGGCGATGGAGATTTTGAAAGAGCAATTGAACTATTACGGTCGAAAAATACACATATTACGGTAGTATCAACAGAAGGAATGATTGCTAGAGAACTACGGAACGCTACTGATAGATATATAGATTTAAATGATATCAGAGATCAAATAGAAAAAACCGAAGGTTAATAGCCTTAGCAATTATTTACAAAGGTAAGAGTAAAAGAAAAACTAAGGTTGAAGATATATTGAGCCACAAGTAAAAACTAAACAACAAACGGCAAATGACAAACAAAACCGATCGAATCATCATTTTTGATACTACACTGCGAGATGGAGAGCAGTGTCCGGGAGCGACTCTGAATATAGACGAAAAGCTAGTTATTGCCAAACAACTGGCGCGTCTGGGTGTGGATATAATTGAGGCAGGATTTGCCTTTGCTAGTCCGGGAGATTTTGAAGCAGTCAGTAAGATTGCCCAAATTGTCGGGACAGAAAATGGCCCAGTAATTTGCAGTTTGGCAAGAGCCATTAAAGCAGATATTGAAGCGGCCGCAGAAGCATTAAAACCAGCTGTAAAGGGCAGAATTCACACATTTATTTCGACTTCTGATATTCATTTAGAGTATCAGTTGCGGAAGTCACGGGCAGAAGTGCTAGCGATCGCTGAAGAAATGGTAGCCTATGCCAAGTCCTTCATGACAGATATCGAATTTTCGCCAATGGATGCGGCCCGTACCGATCCAGAATTTCTGTATCAAGTTTTAGAACGAGCGATCGCAGCTGGTGCAACAACAGTTAACATTCCCGATACTGTTGGTTACACCACCCCTAGCGAATTTGGAGCAATGATTAAGGGCATTATTGAAAATGTCCCTAACATCGACCAAGCGATTATTTCCGTTCACGGCCACAATGATTTAGGCTTGGCAGTTGCTAACTTCTTAGAAGCCGTAAAAAATGGCGCACGGCAACTCGAATGTACAATTAATGGCATTGGCGAACGCGCTGGCAATGCATCACTAGAAGAATTGGTAATGGCGTTGCACGTGCGGCGGCAATATTTTAACCCTTATCTCGGCAGACCAGAAGAATCTCAAGAATCCCTGACAAATATCGACACCCGGCAAATTTACAAAACCTCACGCTTGGTTTCCAATTTGACGGGTATGTTGGTACAACCAAATAAAGCGATCGTTGGGGCGAATGCCTTTGCTCATGAGTCTGGGATTCACCAAGATGGTGTATTAAAAAACAAACTCACTTATGAGATTATGGATGCCCAATTGATTGGCTTGACAGACAATCAAATAGTTTTGGGCAAACATTCAGGGAGAAATGCTTTCCGTACTCGGTTGAAAGAATTGGGCTTTGAACTGTCGGATACTGAATTAAATAAAGCCTTTGTTAGATTCAAAGAAGTAGCAGATAAAAAGAAAGAAATTTCTGATTGGGATTTGGAAGCGATCGTTAACGATGAAATTCAACAAGCACCCGATTTGTTCCGAGTAGAGTTGGTGCAAGTTTCCTGTGGTAGCAACGCCCGTCCCACTGCTACAGTCACCCTGCGTACCCCAGAAGGCGAAGAATTAACCGATGCTGCGATCGGTACTGGGCCAGTGGATGCAGTTTACAAGGCAATTAACCGGGTGGTGAATGTACCCAATCAGTTGATTGAGTTTTCTGTGCAGTCAGTAACAGGCGGTATTGATGCTATTGGCGAAGTGACGATTCGTTTACGTTATGAATCTAAAGTGTTTTCTGGTCATGCAGCGAACACAGATATCATCGTGGCATCTGCTCAAGCTTATGTAAATGCGTTGAATAGGTTGTATGCATCTTTGCAAACTCAACAAAAGCCAGAGGAAGTAACTGCACAGAAAGTCTGAGATCGGAATCTGTGAAACTGCTAGTTTTTAGCTAATGCTAAAAAACTCCTCCCCGAAGTTGGGGAGGAGTTTTTTATGAGTTCCAAAAATCGTTGGAAATTATGCTGACAGAAAAACATATAACTATCAGAGAAGCTACTACCAAACAAGATTTACTGATTGCAAAACACTTTTACCAAATGGGGTGCATCCCAGTTTTTATTTTTCAATGAGAAAATAAATGTCATTGCGAACGCAAGTGCGTCTCGTAGAGAGGAGGAACGACGTTCGCAAGAGCGTGTCGCAGACAAGCAATCGCATCGACTCGCCCTGAGTTGGGGGATTTTGCGATTGCTTCGCTTCACTTCGTTTCGCTCGCAATGACATACAAAAAAGTGGGATGCTCTCTACCAAATGTGGCTAAATATTGGTGTTGATGAGAGTAATATCCTTCTAGATTGGCAAAATATTACCCTCAAATTTATAGAAGAAGCGCGTCGAGATTTGTTTTATAAGGCTTTTATTGCAGAGATTGATAATACAGTTGTGGGTTCTGTAAATTGTCAACTGTTTGCAGGCTTATACCCTGATTATGAATATTGTTTACTTTTTTAGATTTTTCAATTGACTTGTATGCATAAAACTTTATTCTGAGAAACGATGTTTATAATCAGTCAGCTTGTATGAGTAGCGAAAAAACAACAGAATTGCCACTCTGGGTACAAGATAGAGATATAGTCATTGCTCATGATGAAGAAGTACAGTGGCGAGAAGGAAAACGCCCAGATTATTCATACACCAATGAATTTCTTCATCAAGAGAGTAAATTTCAGCATCCAGAAGGTTCTTTAGAAGCGATCGCCCAAAATTTAGTCCGAAATTTTGAGATGGAAGCTTCTAATAAATCTAATCCTCAACAGTGGCTCTCAATTGTTGCTGATAAGTTTAAGATGAGTACCAATGGGGGACAACAATTCACTGCTCAGGATGTTGCAGTTGAAGGTACTTATAACCTGTTTTTGGGTGAAAGTGACCAGTATAGCTCCGAAACAGAAACCTTTGAATCTTCATTTCAAGTTTTTCATAATGCTTTTCCTAATGGCTTTCTTTGGGAATTAACAGAAGTTCTTTCGGGGCCGCCTAATGTTACCTTTAAGTGGCGACATTGGGGAACATTTAATGGTTCCTATAAAGACTATGCACCCACAGGTGAAACAGTAGAAATTGTAGGAGTTAGTATTGCTCGCGTGACTAATGACTTAAAGATTGAGTCTTTAGAGCATTATTTTGATAATAATGTCTTTCTGCAAAAATTAACGGCAGGTGGTTGTCCCTTCCATTCTCAAAATCAGAACAATCACTAATTTTGATTTAGCCGTAGTCATCAAATAGCAAGCACACTCGATTGGCGCTCTTAGGAAACAGTAGCGAACGCCGGTCGAGTGAGTATAATCATTGAAAATATGCAATGGATGTCATATTATCTGCAATTGGAAACTTATTATTAGGGCTGATGAGGGGATGCAGATAAATTTTAATAAATTGAAAAATGCCGTTCATGGTATTAGTGTTTGCACAGTAGTAGCAGGTGTATTGGCTGGAAGTGTAAACCCAGCCAGTTTACCCAACTTCTGGGGTACAAAGTCAGTTTCTTTGGTACCTTGAACCTCAGATAAGTAGCAATCTCGCACCGCTAACAACAAGCCTTTGATGGTATCTTGTCTGCCTGTTTTAACTAAATCGTCTGCCTTTTTGAAAAAAGCCGATCGCCATTTGCCATCGTTATTCCCATACAATTCTATTAAATACCAACCTGCAAGATACTCAGCCAAAGGGTCAAGACAAAAACGGATTCTATCTTTAGCAGAACCAATAGTTTGAATTAAGTGCAGGCGCTTTTCCAGATAATCAAGGTGTGCTTCGGGGTCATCAATACCCAAATCGGCTAATGCAGCAATGGCATCTGCACGCTTGGCGGTTGCTGGTTGATAACTTTGCTGCAAGCATTCCCAGGCTATAGTTTTAGCATCTTGATGCACAGTGCGATCGTCAAATCGATCGTCTGTAACATCACGATTGAGTTCATTGATATAACCCAGCATCAAATTGGGAATATTCTCTGGTAACGCAGAAATATTAGATGCAACGTCTTTACTGGCGATTAACTGTTCAGCATAAAGTTTCGCTAGCAAAACAGTGATATTGTTTTGACCTACCATCAGAGAAAGACGGTTACAAGCGTCAAAAAATTCCTGGTCAGTAAAGCGATCGCGTTTACCTCGCTGCATCAGATAAGCTTCCATAAAGGACGATAGTTTATTAGCCTCAATCCGCAGAGGTTTAATTATCGTCTTATTAATCCGCCCCAGCTTTTCGTCAATTCGGGAAGTAATCACGAATGCATTCACCGGAAACTCTGGCGACTCCGGTTCAATTGCTTCTCGTGTAGTGGCATTCATTTCTGAGAAACGATCTATAATCACTAGAATGCGTTTCTTTCTTAACAAACGTAACAGTAATTCTTGACAAATCGGCTCTGGCTCATCAATTAAAGCTTGCAACTGTCCTCTGATGGCTGATAAAAGTGGCAACTTCCCTTCAGATACCCGGAATTCTTCTTCCAACAACACTGGTAACATCAAATGTTTGCAGAGTCGTGTGTCTTCAGCCTCTGCCATTGCCCAGCCAGCTATTTGACAGGCTACAGTGGTTTTACCTACACCCCCTTCCCCGTTGATTACGAGGCAGCTACGTTGTTTATCGAAAGTTGAGCGCAAATTCTCGAAAGAAAGTTGCGGAACTGTTGCACCATCTAGAACAACCGGAATGGGAATGTAACAGGCGCGACTGCTAACTGTATCCTTTTTGGGAAATTGTTCGCGGGCTGATTTGATGTATTTAGCTACCCACGCATCTAATACTCTGGGATGGTAATGAAACCAGCCAACAAATAGCACATATCGCAGAGGTACATTAACACTGATAAATGGTAGGGAAAAATCTGTGTAGGGTTTGAGGGCGTTGTTAATTTTCAGCAACCATAAAGGCGCTACCCGCAAGAGAATTAACCATAGAGAAGGCAATAAAATCGTGTAGGCGGCAATTCCTAAGAGTAATTTATGCTTAAATAGCGATTCTAGAAATCTATCAAAGAGGCGAGTTTCTTTTTCTGCTTTCAGGGCATTCAGAGGGCGACGGATCAGCCTAATGTCGGTTTCTGTGAATTTATCTTTGTATTCTTGTATTTTTGTCAATACCTGTTCAAAGTCTAAGATGACTTTCTGCAACTTTGAGCTAGGTAAAGCATTTGCTTTATCCTGAAAGCCTGCTGCTATTCCTCCCAAACCCTTGACAGCACCTAAACGCACGTAAGAAAGGTTATCATTCAACAAGATAATTAAATTCGGGACAGCCGATACTGCTTCTGTACCCATTGCACCCAGAGCGTAGGCGGCATTATAACGTACTGTAGGGTTATTATCTTTTAAGGCAGTAGTTAAGACTGGAACAGCTACTTTCGCTTCTACACCAATTTTCCTAAGTGCAGAAGGAACATAAATACGAACATATTGCTCCTTGTCTTGTAATGCCGCCATCAAGGATGGAACTGCTGCTTTTGCTGCTGTACCAATATTTCCTAAAGCTAAGGTGGCGTAGAGGCGGACTTGTCCATCCTCATCCTGCAATGCCGCACTCAAAGCCGGGACAGCTGGTGCTGCTTCTGCACCCAAATCCCCTAAAACCGAAGCAGCGTGCCAACGAAGATTACTATCCTGATTTTTCAAAGCCTCAATCAGAGATGGCACTGCTGACGAACCCATATTAACTAATGCATCTGCTGCAATGGTACGGATGTGGGCATCGTTATCTATTAGCTTCTCAATTAGGGGAGCAATTTTGCTGTCAGTAATGATTTGTGCCCAACTATTGCTTGTCCATAGTAGGAATAGTGTCAGGCATAAGACAACTATCTTGAGGGCACTGAGTAATACTTGTCTGGTGTGCTTTGTCATTGAATCGGATTGAATCACCCGATGAACAACTCCAGTCAGAGAAACTATACCTAGATTGTAATCTAACTGTCAATGCGGGTTAGCGATCGCACTGGTTAGCTTCCGCGTTGCCTAACCTAGTACTCTGTCAGACCAACTTTGCCGAGTAAACCAAGTTTTAGAATCTTTGTCTCTGTGTTCTCTGTGCCTCTGCGGTTCGTTCTTTTATCCTTCAAAGTTAGCTTGAATCCCCAGTGACTATTCGTTAATCGGCTTGCCACGGATTAAGCACGCTTTAATTTCTCTGAGTTCATTGGACTGATTATTGTAAAGACGGCGATTTATCGCGTCTTTGCGATCTAGGGCGTGTCATCAAAAAACCTTATCTGAACTGTATTGAGAGTTAAGGGATTTCCAAGTAAAAAAATATTCCGTCGCAGAGGGACAAGGGGGACAAGGAAGACAAGGGAGACAAGGAAGAAAGAAGTGTAGTTGAGTAGACAAATTGAATAATTTATTTTTTGGAGTTCCCTAAGCGATCGCCACTTTCAAGCGGAGGCAGATATCTCTGGGCTGAGTACTCTCTAACCATTTGCCAATCCTTGGAGTTTCTGGATATTTCTGACTTTAGCAAACCTCAGTTATCAGTTAGAATTTATTGATTTGCTGCTTTCCTCAAATTCCAAAAATCATAAAATGTAATGTTAATTGTCATCTTGTGTTTTACTGTGCGATGCTGTATTCGCCCAGGTAGACATCGCCCACAGTTGATGCTGCATAACAGAGTCCAACTAGCTATCATTAGCTAAGTGGTATGTCAGATACGATGGCAATACCATTTAGTTTGCAGTCTTTATCAACTGCTTACACTCGCACCCATAAAAATTAGTTTGATTTACTTTTTATTTTCTACTCTCTATTTTGATAACCATTACCTAAAATTTCTCTAACTAGGTACGGGATACAAAAAATACAAAAAATTCCTCAAGATTCAAGATTAAGGATAAGGCTATGGCAACCGAACAGCTAACTAGAGACAGCGATAATCTAGATTTAAATCAACTACTAAGAACGCTGAATGCTGTTAAACATGGTGACTTCTCTGCTCGGATGCCCATAGACCATACTGGTGTAGCCGGGAAAATAGCTGACACGCTCAATGATATTATCGATCAAAATGAGCGAATGGCGGCGGAGCTACAGCGAATTGGTAATGTTGTCGGCAAAGAAGGCAAAATTGCCGATCGCGCCTCTCTCGGAGATGTTCGCGGTTCTTGGTCAGATTGTGTTAATTCTGTCAATACTCTAATTACAGATTTAGTTCAACCAACAGCTGAAACTACTCGCGTAATTCGGGCGGTTGCCAATGGTGATTTATCCCAAACGATCGCTACAGAAATCGATGGCAGACCCCTCCAAGGTGAGTTTCTCCAAACTGCTAATATCGTCAACACGATGGTAGATCGGCTTGGTTCTTTTGCGAGTGAAGTAACGCGGGTGGCGCGTGAAGTGGGAACCGAAGGGAAGTTAGGCGTTCAAGCCCAAGTGCAAGGTGTTGCCGGCACTTGGAAGGATTTGACTGATAACGTTAACTTGATGGCGGGTAATCTCACCGGTCAAGTTCGCAACATTGCCGAAGTTGCCACTGCGATCGCAAATGGTGACTTATCCAAAAAAATCACTGTGAATGTAAAAGGCGAAATTCTGGAGTTGAAAAACACCGTCAATACAATGGTGGATCAACTTAATTCTTTTGCGAGTGAAGTAACGCGAGTTGCCCGTGAAGTAGGAACTGAAGGGAAGTTGGGCGTACAAGCAGAAGTTAAAGGTGTCGCAGGAACTTGGAAGGATTTAACTGATAACGTTAATTTGATGGCAGGAAATTTAACTGCCCAAGTCCGTAATATTGCGGAAGTAACAACGGCGGTAGCAAATGGCGACCTTTCCAAGAAAATCACTGTTGATGTCAAAGGCGAAATTTTAGAGTTGAAAAACACCGTCAACATCATGGTGGATCAACTTAATTCCTTTGCATCAGAAGTAACAAGGGTTGCCCGTGAGGTGGGTGCAGAAGGTAAATTAGGCGGTCAAGCAGAAGTCCGGGGGGTAGCGGGTACGTGGAAAGACCTTACCGATAGTGTGAATTTCATGGCGGGAAGCTTGACGGCACAGGTGCGGAATATTGCCGAAGTGACAACGGCTGTAGCGAATGGCGACTTATCCAAGAAAATCACTGTGGATGTGAAAGGCGAAATTCTGGAGTTGAAAAATACCATTAATACAATGGTGGATCAACTGAATTCCTTTGCATCAGAAGTAACAAGAGTTGCCCGTGAAGTGGGAACTGAAGGGAAGTTGGGCGTACAAGCAGAAGTGCGTGGTGTGGCGGGGACTTGGAAAGATTTAACTGATAACGTTAACTTAATGGCGGGTAATCTTACCGGACAGGTGCGAAATATTGCCGAAGTTGCGACTGCGATCGCAAATGGCGATTTATCTAAGAAAATCACCGTCGATGTCAGAGGTGAAATTCTTGAACTCAAGAATACCATCAATATAATGGTGGATCAACTCAGTTCCTTTGCAAGTGAAGTTACAAGAGTTGCGCGGGAGGTGGGAAGTGAAGGTAAACTGGGTGTCCAAGCCGATGTGCGCGGTGTTGCGGGTACTTGGAAAGATTTAACCGACAGCGTAAACTTCATGGCGGGAAGTTTAACGGCACAGGTGCGAAATATTGCCGAAGTGACTACGGCGGTTGCAACCGGCGATTTATCGAAGAAAATCACCGTCGATGTCAAAGGTGAAATTCTGGAACTCAAAAACACCATTAACACAATGGTGGATCAACTCAATTCCTTTGCATCAGAAGTAACAAGGGTGGCGCGTGAGGTGGGAAGCGAAGGTAAGTTGGGCGTGCAAGCAGAAGTGCGCGGTGTGGCTGGCACTTGGAAGGATTTAACTGACAGTGTGAATTTCATGGCGGGAAGTTTAACGGCACAGGTGCGGAATATTGCCGAAGTGACTACGGCGGTTGCAACCGGCGACTTATCGAAGAAAATCACCGTCGATGTCAAAGGTGAAATTCTGGAGTTGAAAAATACCATTAATACAATGGTGGATCAACTCAGTTCCTTTGCAAGTGAGGTGACGCGAGTTGCCCGGGAAGTGGGAACTGAAGGTAAACTTGGCGTACAAGCGGAAGTGAAAGACGTTGCCGGCACTTGGAAAGATTTAACTGACAGCGTAAACTTCATGGCGGGAAGCTTAACGGCACAGGTGCGGAACATTGCCGAAGTTACAACTGCGATCGCAAATGGTGACTTATCCAAGAAAATTACTGTTGCTGTCAAAGGCGAAATTCTCGAACTCAAGAATACCATCAATATAATGGTGGATCAACTCAATTCCTTTGCAAGTGAAGTCACAAGAGTTGCTCGTGAGGTGGGAAGTGAGGGTAAACTCGGCGTACAAGCAGATGTGCGCGGTGTAGCTGGAACTTGGAAAGACTTAACCGACAGCGTAAACTTCATGGCGGGAAGCTTAACGGCACAGGTGCGAAACATTGCCGCCGTTACCACAGCTGTAGCTAATGGCGACTTATCGAAAAAAATCTCCGTTGATGTCAAAGGTGAGATTTTAGAGTTGAAAAATACCGTCAACACGATGGTAGATCAACTCAATTCCTTTGCTAGTGAAGTTACAAGAGTTGCCCGTGAGGTGGGAACTGAAGGTAAACTGGGCGTACAAGCAGAAGTTAAAGGTGTAGCCGGCACTTGGAAAGATTTAACCGACAGCGTAAACTTCATGGCGGGAAGTTTGACGGCACAGGTGCGAAACATTGCCGAAGTTACGACAGCCGTCGCAAACGGTGACTTATCGAAAAAAATCACAGTCGATGTGAAAGGCGAAATTCAGGAACTCAAAAACACCATTAATACAATGGTGGATCAGCTAAATTCTTTTGCATCAGAAGTTACCAGGGTTGCCCGTGAGGTGGGAACGGAAGGGAAATTGGGCGTGCAAGCTTACGTTAGAGGAGTTGCTGGAACTTGGAAAGATTTAACTGACAACGTTAACTCGATGGCGGGGAACCTCACCGGACAAGTTCGCAACATCGCCGAAGTTACCAAGGCGGTAGCCAATGGCGACTTATCTAAGAAAATTACCGTCGATGCCAGAGGTGAAATCTTAGACTTGAAGAACACCACCAACACAATGGTGGATCAACTTAGTTCCTTTGCATCAGAAGTAACGCGGGTGGCGCGGGAAGTGGGAACTGAAGGGAAGTTAGGCGGACAAGCCCAAGTGCAAGGTGTTGCAGGGACTTGGAAAGATTTAACAGACAATGTTAACTCGATGGCGGGGAACTTAACGGCACAAGTGCGCGGTATCGCCAGAGTTGTAACGGCAGTTGCTAACGGTGACTTAAAACGGAAACTGATGTTAGATGCCAAAGGAGAAATTGAAACTTTGGCAGAGACAATCAACGAAATGATTGATACTCTCGCGACATTTGCCAATCAAGTAACCACAGTAGCGCGAGAAGTGGGAATTGAAGGGAAGTTGGGCGGACAAGCGAGAGTCCCTGGCGCGGCTGGAACTTGGAAAGATTTAACTGATAATGTGAACGAACTTGCTGCTACACTGACAACTCAGTTAAGAGCGATCGCAGAAGTTGCTACAGCTGTAACTAAGGGTGATTTAACTCGTTCAATTGCTGTCGAAGCATTAGGTGAAGTAGCGATCCTCAAAGACAACATCAACCAGATGATTGCCAATCTGCGGGAGACAACGCAGAAAAATACTGAGCAAGATTGGTTGAAAACTAACTTAGCCAAGTTTACCCGAATGCTGCAAGGTCAGCGAGACTTGGAAACTGTATCTAAACTAATTCTCTCAGAACTAGCACCCTTGGTAGGAGCGCAACACGGCGTATTCTTTCTGATGGAGTCTGCTGAAAATACATCATATTTGAAATTAATTAGTAGCTACGCTTATCGGGAACGCAGACATCTAGCTAACCGTTTCCACTTAGGTGAAGGTTTGGTGGGACAATGCGCTTTAGAAAAAGAGCGAATTCTGTTGACGGAAGTGCCAAGCGATTATATCAGAATTTCCTCTGGTTTAGGAGAAGCCACGCCCCTAAATGCCGTGGTGTTACCCGTACTCTTTGAAGGACAGGTGACAGCCGTGATTGAATTAGCATCCTTCCGCCGCTTTAGCGAAATTCATCTGACATTCTTCGACCAGCTTACCGAAAGTATAGCGATCGTCCTCAACACGATCGCAGCATCAATGCGAACTGAAGAATTACTCAAGCAGTCGCAATCTTTGGCTGAAGAACTCCAAACTCAGCAAAGCGAACTCCGCGAAACCAACAAGCGCCTAGAACAACAAGCCCAATCACTCAAAACTTCTGAAGATTTACTCAAAGGACAGCAAGAGGAACTCCAACAAACCAACGCCGAATTAGAAGAGAAAGCAGAGTTGTTGGCGATGCAGAAGAAAGAAGTTGAGCGCAAAAATCGGGAAATAGAACAAGCAAGAATGTCTTTGGAAGACAAGGCTGAACAACTCGCCCTTTCCTCAAAATACAAGTCAGAATTTCTCGCCAACATGTCCCACGAACTGCGGACACCGCTAAACAGCTTATTAATTTTGGCGAAGTTGTTGACAGATAACATCGATCGTAACCTCACTGCCAAGCAAGTTGAATACAGCCAGACAATTTACTCAGCCGGTACTGACTTGTTAACGTTAATCAATGACATTCTGGATCTCGCTAAAATTGAATCTGGAACTATGTCGATTGACATAACCCAAATGCCCTTGGTAGACTTGGGCGAACAAATTGAGCGTACCTTCCGGCAAATAGCTGAAAGCAAAAGACTTGCCTTCATAATTGAATTTATTCCTGAATTGCCCACAACCATTTATACAGATGTCAAACGCTTACAACAAGTGTTAAAAAATCTCCTCTCCAACGCTTTTAAATTTACAGAGCAAGGTGAAGTCCGCTTGCAGATTGCGCTAGCAAAACAGGGATGGAGCAACGACCAAGCAACTTTGAATCAAGCTCAAAATGTCATCGCCTTCTCAGTCAGCGATACAGGTATTGGCATCGCTCCCGACAAGCAAAAAGTTATTTTCGAGGCATTTCAGCAAGCCGATGGCTCTACTAGTCGCAGATACGGCGGTACTGGATTAGGCTTATCAATTAGCCGCGAAATTGCCCGTCTCTTTGGCGGTGAAATTAAACTTACAAGTCAACCAGGTCAAGGTAGCACCTTTACATTCTTCTTCCCACAATTAAATCCTGAATCTACATCAACACAATTAAGTACTCATCAGCCCTCACTCCTCACTTCTCACTCTTCACTTCCAACTCAACCCTTAGCGCTGATAAATGACGATCGCGCTACTATTGCCATAGGCGATCGCGTTTTGTTAATTGTCGAGGATGATGTGAATTTTGCCCGTATCCTCATAGATATGGCGCAACAGCACGGATTCAAAGTGATAACAGCCCAAAATGGCAGTACAGGTTTATCATTAGCGCAACAATTCCTACCTTCAGCCGTTTTGCTAGATATCCGAATGCCAGAAATGGATGGTTGGACGGTATTGGATCGTCTAAAACACGACCCGAATACCCGCCACATTCCTGTACACATTATGACCGTTGAAGAAGGGCAACAACGTAGTTTGCAACTCGGTGCGATCGCATATTTGCAAAAGCCCTTAACCAGCGAGATAATATCTGAGGCATTGGTCAAAATTAAAGGTTTTGTTGAGCGCCAGGTCAAAAATTTACTGGTAGTCGAAGACGATGACACTCAACGGCTTAGTATTGTCGAGTTAATTGGCAACAGTGATGTTTCTACTACTGCTGTTGCTACTGGTACAGAAGCCCTAGAAGCCATCCGTAACCAGCATTTTGATTGCCTTGTCCTCGATTTAGGGCTACCCGACATGACCGGGTTTGAACTGATCGATCGGATTAAACTTTTACCTAACGGTAAAACATTGCCAATCATTGTCTACACAGGTAGAGAAATTAGCAAAGCCCAAGAAACTGAACTGAGGCGGATTGCCGAAACGATCATCATTAAAGATGTGCGATCGCCCGAACGTCTCCTCGACGAAACAGCATTATTTTTACACCGAATCCAAGCAAATTTACCAGCACCTAAACGACAAATACTTGAACAACTGCATTCTATAGATTACTTACTCGCAGGCAAGAAAGCGCTAATTGTAGACGACGATATGCGTAATATTTTCGCGCTGACAAGTATGCTAGAGCGTTATCAAATCCAAGTGATATACGCTGAAAACGGCAGAGAGGGGATTACCCTATTGGAAAATACACCAGATATTGATGTGGTTTTGATGGATGTAATGATGCCAGAAATGGACGGTTACGAAACAACAAGCTTAATCCGCCAAAACGAGCAATTTAAATCTTTGCCGATTATTGCACTGACCGCTAAAGCCATGCAAGGCGATCGCGAGAAGTGTATTGAAGCCGGTGCATCAGACTACATCACCAAGCCCGTAGATACCGAACAACTGCTTTCACTCTTGCGTGTTTGGCTATACCGATGAAGAAGAGGCAGGGGGAGCAAAGAGGACAGAGGAAAATGATTATGAAACACCTTGAAGATAAAGTGGCATTGGTGACAGGGGCTACGCGGGGAATTGGGAGAGGAATTGCTATTGGTTTGGCTGAGGCTGGGGCAACTGTATACGTCACAGGCCGCAGCCTCAACAACTCTTCTAGTAATGCGGTTTCAGGAAGTCTTAGTGAAACCCAATCAGCTATTGACAAAATCGGTGGTGTGTGCATTCCGGTGCAAGTAGACCACAGCGACGATGAGCAGGTGCGTTTACTGTTTGAGCGCATCCAAGATGAGCAAGATGGACAACTTGACTTACTGGTGAATAATGCTTACTCAGGAGTTCAGGCAGTAAAAGACGCTTTTGGGCAGCCCTTTTGGGATTGCGAACCAAGTATTTGGGATGCTAGTAACAACGTTGGTCTTCGTAGCCACTATATTGCGAGTGTTTTTGCTGCTCGAATCATGACCAAGCACAAATCTGGACTAATTTGCACCATTTCCTCGTGGGCGGGGATGTCCTATATATTTAATGCAGCTTATGGTGTTGGTAAGGCAGCTTGCGATCGCCTCGCAGCTGATATGGCTGTTGAATTAAAACCCTATAATGTCGCTTCTGTTTCAATTTGGCCGGGTATTGTTGGGACTGAGCTTTTTGACAGTTTTGCTTCTGAGATGAATCAAACCAATGCTACTGAGCAAAAAAACTCATTCATAAGCGATCGCTACAACTGGGAAACTCCCTTATTTACTGGACGGGCGATCGCTGCCCTTGCTTGTGAATCAAATATCATGCGCCATACAGGACGCGTGCAGATTGTTGCCGAACTAGCTGATAAATATGGAATTGTCGATGAAAATGGCGATCGGCCCGCATCGCTACGTTCTTTACGTTTTTTACTACCGACTGCATTGCCACTATTGAGAAACTATTCATGGCTCATACCCGATATTAAAATACCGTGGTCACTATTATTATTAAATGCCCTTAGCTCACCTAAAATTTAATGGGAATTGGGCATTGGGCATTGGGAGTTTTTATAGTTGTTCACGAGTCAATATGCGGGCTTTTGCGGAAGCCTACCCTGACTAGCAATTTGTCCAGCAGCCTGCTGGACAAATTCCCTGGTTCCATAACTGTGTCTGTCATAGAGTTCTCATCAGTAAAAGTTGCTATTTCTGACTCACTTTGTGAACGCTGCCAGTGGCAGCTAGTTTGCCATTTGAATAAAACCACTTATATTGTAACGTTTCACCTGAATCTGGCTGTAGAACAACTGTTCCATCTTTGACACAGTTTCCGACAAAGGTTAACTTCTCAGACAGTTCTATTGATTGCGTATTAATATGACGCAACGTTAATTCGCCACCACAACCCAGTGAAGGGTAAGCCATTGTGCCAACAATAGCCTTAGTATTTCCCGGTGTTAATGCCATTAAAATAGACCATTCCTGATTACTTTGAGCGCCTCTACCTTCCCATACTCCTACATAGGCAGCAGGTAACTTTATGGACTGTGCATATACTGTTGGCTTGAAATACCCAGAGAGCAGGGAGGGAAAGAACACTAGACATCCAGTGAATAAAACAATCACCAGGCTACGAAATCGAGTAAGTTTCTTGGTGAACATTAGAAGTAATTTTGTATCTGGGAATGATTTTATGTACATATACTAACGAGTTGCTAGTAACTTAATATAATTACACGCCACAGCTATTAAAAGTAAGTCTCTCCATTTTTATAGTTCTAGGACTTACGCATTGACAGAAAAGCGAAAATAACAGGTATAGTTTTCAAGGCTTCGGGCTAGGTTTTTGAATCATATTTTGGTGATCGCCAGCAATCAAAAGCGCCCTTTAAAAGCCTGAAACGACATATTTACCTTAATACACAAGATGCTTTTTTTGTACAGTGCGGAATTAGGAATTGGGCATTGGGCATTGGGCATTGGGCAGTTGCGGACTTCCAACAAATAATTTACCCAATCTTGTGGGGTGGGCAACACGATCGCCCATATACAAAGGCGCTCATGTTGTCCACCCCACAAGAAGCAGTTGAGTATTTTTTATTTGGAAGTCCCTTGCGGGTAAGCCGTAGGATTATATTAATGCAGCATGGACGCAGTTATTAGGGGAAATTGTAAAGTAGAGGTAGAGGTTTAGTCTTCTCTATTGGCAGCGCATGGGTGTAACGCAACTAGAATTTGGTGGAGCGGAATTAATTATGACTGCTTTAACTTTACAATTACCTCCTAATCTCAAATTTACGGATGAGGAATTTGAGCAGATTGTTGCTGTGAATAAAGAGTTGCGTTTGGAATTAACTGCTGAAGGAGAATTGGTAATCATGTCACCCACTGGAGGAGAAACGGGAAACCGTAATTTTGATTTGTTAGGTCAACTATGGTTTTGGAACAGCCAAAAAAATTTAGGAAAAGCCTTTGATTCTTCCACTGGTTTTAAACTTCCCAATGGTGGAACTCGTTCTCCTGATGCTTCTTGGATGAAGATGGAACGGTGGGATGCTCTCACACCACAACAAAGAAAAAAATATCTCCCTTTGTGTCCTGACTTTGCAGTAGAATTGGTTTCCGAAACTGATGATGTGGAAGACACTCAAGCCAAAATGCTGGAATACTTAGCTTCGGGATTATTACTTGGTTGGTTAATTAATCCCAAAGAGAAACAAGTAATAATTTATCGTCCAAATCTTGTACCAGAAGTTTTACAATCTCCTACAAGTTTATCTGGTGAAGATGTTCTCCCTGGTTTTATTTTAAATTTACAGCCGATTTTTGGGTAGATGAATTAATATTCGCGAACAATCCCCAG
>NZ_NOLK01000047.1:0-59210 GCF_002245985.1 Nostoc sp. 'Peltigera membranacea cyanobiont' 232 | reverse complement strand
CCGCCATGCATTTGCACCAATTCTTGTACCAGTGATAATCCAATTCCCGATCCTTCAAAAGTTCGTCCTTGCGCCCCTTTAACGCGGTGAAATCGTTCAAAAAGGTGGGGAATTTCTTCTGCTGGGATGCCGATTCCTGTATCTTGGACTGCGAACTCAATGCGATCGTTTGCCCACTGCAAGCTGACCGCGATTTTTCCAGCCATTGTGAACTTGAATGCATTGGAGAGCAGGTTAAGAACAATTTTTTCCCACATCTCCCGATCTACATACACTGGTGCTGGAAGGGAAGGACAATTGACTGATAATTCCATCCCTGCGCGTTCTACTGCTGAACGAAATACACTAGCGAGTTCTGCGGTGAAAGTGGCCAGATCGGTGGGTTCATAAGAGGCTTGAACTCGTCCGGCTTCGATGCGTGAGAAATCTAACAGGCTGTTGACCAGTTTTAGCAAGCGGAGTCCATTCCGTTGCACCATTTTTAACTGCTCTTGTTCCTTAGCTGGAAGCAGGGTGGCACAATTGGCTAAGGTTTCCTCTAATGGCCCCAACATTAGGGTCAGGGGAGTACGGAACTCGTGGCTGACATTGCTGAAAAAGACTGTTTTAGCGCGATCGATTTCTGCCAATGCTTGGGCGCGTTTGCGTTCTTCCTCGTAAGCTTGGGCGTTGGCGATGCTGGCTGCAATTTGAGCTGCAACTAAATCAATGAATCTTTTATAATTATCGTCGAATAGCCTGAAGGGATTTAAGCCGACAATTAATATACCAGCTTTTCCTGTCTGACCGGATGGTGCAATTGGCACTGCGATCGCTTGATGGGGCGATCGCTGCCAAACACCACAAGGTAAGCTACTAAAAGACACTTCCAAATCAGAAATCAGTTTTGCCTGATGGGTTCTGATAACTTCCGCAAAGGGCCAAACTGAATCAGAATCGAGATCGACTGTTTCAGGAACCGCTACATGATTCTGCCCGATACGGCACGTTCCAGCCAGAAAAACTTGCTGCCGATCTGGATCGACCAAATAAATCATTGCGAAAGGCAGGTCGTAAGGGTTGCTCTCTAGACAATTCGCACTCAGCGTACAGGCTTGATCGAATGTCCGTGCATCTGCCGTTCTAGCCGCTAATTCGCGCAAAAGTGCCAACTGACGTTCACCAATGATGCGCTGGGTGTCGTCTGTATTGGCGCAGATGATCCCACCCGTGTTTCCCTGGTCATTAGGAACCGGGCTATATGAAAAAGTATAATAAGTTTCCTCCGGGTAGCCGTTGCGCTCCATAATTAGCAGCAGCGCTTCGTCGTAAGTGCCCTCGTTCTTCAGCATTGCTGATTCGGCGCGAGGCCCAACCTGATCCCATATTTCCCGCCACACATCAGAAGCTGGCTGCCCTAGTGCTTCTGGATGTTTGCCGCCAATGATCGCTTTGTAAGCGTCATTATAAAGGTTTATCAGTTCTTCGCCCCACCAGACAAACATCGCTTGGCGGCAAGTTAGCATAATCCGCACGGCAGTCTTTAAACTCTGCGGCCACTGTTGTGTTGGGCCAAGAGAGGTTTTTGACCAGTCCCGTTCTCGCATCCTAGCACCCATTTCACCTCCGCCGAGAAGGAAATTTACGTCGGCGTTGCTTGCTGACGTTGACTCGTTCTTCATTAATTCCTCTCGATTGGTCATGCGTCGGTTAAAGGATAAATCTGTGGTCGTTTTTGGTCAAAATACCCTCTAAATTAGACGTTTATGCTGCTAAACAGTCATTTTTGAAGATATTTAAGGTCATATCCAGCGTTGAAATCTCAATGCCGTGACTTTTTAAAGGTTAGAGACCGTCTTTTAAAGGCAAGTTGCTGTTTTGACGATTTTCTCATTGTCACCTATATATCATCCATATTCCCAGGTGACAAGGCCGATTCTCACTCAGAACTCACAAAGGTTACTCTTGTTCTCGGAAGTATGTTGCCTTGATAATTTGCCCGCGTTCGCCTAACTCATTGAGTAAGCTACTGATTCGCTGTATTGCTAAAGGAGAAGGTGTTACATGTCCATTTTCCCAACGGTTAATTGTTGGGAAAGTAACACCAAACTCGGCGGCAAATTTTTCTTGAGACAGATTTAACTCTTGCCGCAGGGCACGAATTAGTATGCCAATATTAGGTTGCTTTGCCACAAATAGGCTTCTAATCTGAGCCATATAGATTAAAGTTCATAAAGCACCATATATTACCAAGTTTTACGATAAAGTCTTCTTCTGCGTCTATTACTCCTGAGATAGAGATTGCGATCGCCAATCAGAGCATCACAAACAATTTTATCAAACAGAATTAAGGAGTCAGGAGTCAGAATTCAGTTGGACATTCGGTGCAGGCTTTGCTCGGAAATTTTGACTGGACTCCTATCGGGCATAAATTTAATTTATCGTTTTAACAAACAAGACTATTTGATTTTATTCTATAAGTTGCTTTATCCTGAAATTAGTAGAGATTTGAACTTTAAACAAATACAAACTTGCCTTGTGATTAATACAAGTTTTTGCCTGAGTAATTAACTCCGCTAATCTCTAGTGCTATCAAAACTAAAATTTATTAGTGAGATAAAAGTAGGTGTTTTGTCAGGATTCCAATACCAAACTAATGCTAAGTTGCCTAAAGTAGTTTTAGTGTACCTACCTTTTAACCTTGATAAAACAAAGAAGGAGAATAGTTAAATGTTAGATCGGCAAATTGACTGCCCCAGCAGATCCAAGACAAGTGCAACGAGCGTAAAACTTTTACAAATCACTCTAGTGGTCTTAATACTTTTAATTAATTTAGCAGTTGCTTTCCCCTCTTGGGCAGAAAAAGCACCTTCTTTAACTAGCAATTCTGACTACTTTCAAGTAGGGCAAAAAGTAATTTGGCTTTACAAGTCTCGTGCAGATTCTAAAGATATCCAAAGAATTCCTGCCGAAGTAGTCCAGTTAAGTTCTAAGCAAGTGCAAATTAAGGTATACAAACATAACCACGAATTTGTCAATCGTTGGGTAAATCCAAACAAACTTGAGAATTTGTAAAAATTCAAATAGTCATCAACTATTTTATTTTTTGTAAATCAAAAAAACTGAACCAATTGGCCCAAGATTTTCTACATAAGTTTTCTGGTTATAATACAATCCTGGAGACATACCTCCATCAAATAAAATTCCTTCTTGAATTTTACCTAAACAGTTATTGCTAGCAATGCCTTCTACGACATTATCAAACATATCTGGCAGTAACTCTTGATTAAGTTGAGATGATTCAATATCAGAATTAGCTTTCAAGTCATTAACTATTAAGATTACATAGCCTCCATCGGTAATCGCTGCCAGAGAGCGATTGGTAGCATTTTTACAAGCAAATTCTCCCAAATCTTGACAAATATCTTTAAACTTACCCTGACGATAGAACCTGCCATTACCACCCACTAAATTGTAATTGAGAATATCGCTTTTTCTTCTACCAGTTTGGATAGTGGCTTGTCGCTGGTTGGGTGTACCTCCTGATATTCCAAAGGAAGAACGCTTATTTTTAAATATTCCTGAATACTCTACGCCACGAGAAATATTTAAGCCTTGTGGTTTATTATCAGTACCTATATAGTCGGCATTAATTGCGGCAATTGGTAGTTGTCCATTTAGTTTGGCATTTTCATCACCAATGAGTTCATGAAACTGTTTTGGGATGTATTCTTTACGGAGTTTACCTTTAGCGTCTTTGGCGTAGAGTTTATGAGATAGACCAACATTCACTTTGAAATCTAGTTCTGCTGATTTGGGATTAAAAATAATTACATTGTTAATACCTCTGAGATTTTTTTTACCTTGATTATTGGTTTTAAAAAAATCAATACTGAATTTAGCATCTTTGCCAGGGCAAGTTTTAGATGCTTTGGGGACTGAATTTGCTTCAATCTCTTGACAACCTGATAACAAGCTTGTACCAATTATCAAGATAAATAACAAAAATAATTTTTTGGCTGACATATAATACAAAAAAAAACCGCTACAGAATTACTATAGCGGGGAATAATTTAAAATTTCAGTTTGGAGTTAATCTGATAACCAAAACTTAAGAGAACCATTCTACAACAGCTTCTTCTTTGGTGTTAGTATTTCGAGATGGTGTCTCACGGTTAAATTTCATCTGAATTGACCGGGTTTGCTCGCCATCAGCAGCTACAGCCAAAATTGGATAGTCAATTAAACCATCTTGGAAGGACATCTGGAAGCGGAATGTCCCATCTGGATTTAGCTGAATTGGACGACCGCCAATGGTTACGGTAGCGTCGGGTTCGGTTGCACCGTAAACTATCAATTCAGCATCGGCAATTAACCAGAACTGGCGCGGACGCACTGGTACGGCGGAAGCCGAGAAGCCAACACCTGACATTCCGGCACCGGAGGCTGTTAAGCCAGACCCGGTGGGAACTGCCCACATACCCACACCAGATGGGAAAATGTAAGAGCTAAGGGCTTGTTCTGGACTTGCTACTTGGTGTTGCGAACCGAAGATAGAACCAGCAACCCGTAGCGCTTCGACAGATTCGGCTAAACCAAAGATTTGGTCGTAGATGGGGTTGCCATTGGCATTCACAGCATTACTACCATTGGCGGTAGCTGTAGCTGTAGCTGCAATCTTCTTGGCAGGGGGAACTAGTTCGTACTGAGTCTTAGCACGCAAATCTTCTTCAAAGTTGACAGTGATGAAGACATCTTCAATCCAGTCAGAAGGATAGACGGGAGGAATATGTACTCTAGCAGAACGAGCTAGTACTAACCAGCGACCATCAGCAGCACGATAGCCGATATCGATCGCATAATCGCGATCGCTAACTGGAACTGGTAAATACCATTCTCTAGCTAGTTCATCAGCCGGATATTCTTGGATGCTGTGGGGGCTTTGGTATTCGGTATCGATGTCGGTGACATCATAAATCCGTAGTGCGAGTTGTTGTCCCCCTTGGCGGCGCAGTTCCTCTTTATGTTCATTGGGAATATCCCAGTAAGTGTAAGCCCACTGAGGATCGCGCGGTAAAAGGACAATCCGACTTTCACCATAGCCAGAGGGCAAATCTGCAAGTCCTTCATCAACATCAGCCAGAGATCCACCTGTACGATCTTCTTGACCTAATTCAAACTTAGCTGCTTCCACGGTTTCCTGTGCCTCCAATGAACGAGATGGACTGAGCGAAGTTTTGCTGCGCTGAACTTCTAAAATTGATGCCAGTAATTGTGATTTACGCATTCGGCTATAGCGAGAGATGCTATATTCGCTAGCAACTCTTCGTAGTTGGCGTAAGGTCATCTCCTCTAGTGGCGGGCGTTCTTTTGCCATTTATTTGGCCTCCAGTAGTGTAAGCGGTAAATGATTTCCCCTGGTTAAAGAATGCTATGTAAAATGTCATCCACTCCAGATGAATTTCTTATTCCTGACTCCTGGTTTTGCCCAGTTTTAAGTTTTTTAATCTGTTTTTAAATTGAGGTAACTTTCAACCAATTCCTAGTTATGCCAAAATTAGCATTTCTTTGGGATCGGAGAAGTTGTGTTTGTTAAGTCAATATTAACCACTAAGCATATCTAGGGATCAAGGGGTTTCAATAGGTTTTCTGCCTGTGTTACGAATTTATAAGCCTTTTCGGGATCGTATTGTCATGGTTTCATCACATTACTTGCTAGGCAGCTATTGAGCAATAGCTGCTATGTCAAATTTTCATGATATTTAGCTTCGGGCTTTGGGTATTAGGCATTTGTAATTACTAATTTGTCAAATTTGAGAGTTATAATTTAGCAACTCATAAGTAAATCGGCGATAAAAGTTCAATGTATATAAAGAAAGATAAATTATCAGTAGGGTGTGTTATGCCGTAGGCTAACGCACCTGGAATTGTTAGCAGTGAGTTGCGCTGCGCGACAATGCACCCTACATTTAAATTTCTTAATATAGCTACGCCGAGTTACTTAACTCCTAACTTTTAATATTTGATTACCTATGACGAAGGATGAAGTCTTAGCGGCTAATGCAGCTTTTTATCGAGCTTTTGAAAGAAAAGACATTGAGATAATGAGTGCAGTATGGTCACAAGGAACTGGTAGTTTTTGTATTCATCCTGGAAGTAATATACTGCGAGGTTGGAAGGAGATTCGCATCTCTTGGGAACAGATATTTAAAAACACCGCTTATATCGAAATAAACACAGATATAATTGCTACAGAATTAAGTGATAATATTGCTTATGTTGTGCTGAGGGAAAATGTGTTCCAAGTAGTGGCAGGGAGAAGACTTGAAGCACAATCAACAGCTACAAATATATTTCACTTTCTTGGTGGAAAGTGGTATTTAGTTCATCATCATGGCAGTCCAATTATGCGGTAAGAAGAGAAGCAGTTGAGAGGATATCTGAAAAGTCCTCTTACGGGTATTCAAAAGTTCTAGATTCCTTGAAATTACCCGATAAATTGAGAGATTTTGATTCTGATTCCCCGCTTAAAAAGGGCAGGGCTGTTTAATTCTCTAAAAGGCTATAAAAATCAAGGGTTATAGCAATTTAAATTTGATTATTTTGCTACCTGCGTGTCGAGATAACAGACAATTACACTGTTGTTTATGTGCTTGAAAGTCGATTCAGTCGCTACCCATACCTGAATAAATCATCTTTTCAATCGCATGAAGGCTGCACCAATCCCTAAACCTAAAACCTGTCCCCAAAAAATAACACCCGATTGGTTTACGCCAACGGGGGGAATATTTAAACTGCCGATACCATAAAATAATTGCTGCACAAACCACCAAAATATATAGAAAAAGGCTGGAAGTTGGATCGGGAGATACACAATAATTAACGGCAAAATACTGTCAATTTTAGCTTTAGGAAACTTCATAACATAAGCCCCTAAAATAGCTGCGATCGCACCATTTTCCCCAATTAATGGTACTGTCAAACTTGGTTCAGCCAGAATTTGTAAAACTTCTATTATAATACCAGTTGCCAGATAAAATCCGAGATAGCATCTACGTCCCAGAATATTTTCTACAGTCTTGCCAAAAACCCACAGAAATAGCATATTTCCCAATATTTGACTAAAACTGCCGTGTAGAAATATTCCAAAAATTAACGAACATGCCCGCCAAATTACAATTATCCAAGCAGCAGAGTTGAAAAAGAGAGCATTTGTAATTGCTGCACTAATCTGGGCTGGAATCACACCCCAACTATTGACAAAATAGCCCAATGTCTCACTAAATTCTAGTTGGAGTTCCCATAAAAATACGGCAATATTAATGCCAATTAGCCAATAGGTAATAATCGGCTTATTCCAACAACGAATATTATCACTAATAGGAATCATGCTAATTCGTAATTCATAGTTCGTAATTCGTAATTAAGAAAGAAACACCAAATATGCTATGTGTTCTTAACTCCCTACTCTCCACTCCCCCCTATAACCCTTAACCTGTGGCAAGATTGAAATCAGATCGCATCGCACTTAACTAGGCAAACGAGATGCTGGGAAACACACTTGTTGGAAGATACCAAATTATTAGTAACTTGGGAGGAGGGGGTTTTGGTGAAACCTTTGTTGCTTATGATACTCAATTACCTGGTTCACCTCAATGTGTCGTCAAGAAACTCAAACCGCAGGCAAACGATCCTGTAACTTTGGAGACGGCTAGGCGTTTATTTGATACAGAAGCACAAGTTCTATATAAATTAGGAACTCACGATCGCATTCCTCAACTTTTAGCTTATTTTGAGGAAAATGCCGAATTTTATCTCGTACAGGAATTAATCGAAGGTCATGACCTGAGTCAAGAATTAATACCAGGTAAAACCCTTAGTCAAGAGCAAGTAATTTCACTTTTACAAGAACTTTTGACAATTCTAGAATTTGTCCATCGACAGAATGTAATTCACCGTGATGTTAATCCCCGAAATATCCTCAGACGACACCCAGATGGCAAATTAATCTTAATTGATTTTGGTGCAGTTAAACAAATTACTACCCAAGTGATTACTCCCGAAGGTTCAGCGAAAGGTACTGTTGCTATAGGTACGCCTGGATATATACCTGGGGAACAAGCTCATGGTACGCCAAAATTAAGCAGTGATATCTATGCTACAGGAATAATTGCTATTCAAGCTCTCACCGGATTATCACCAGAGGAAATAGTAAAAGATGCTGAGACTAATGAAATTATCTGGCGCGATAAAGCCACGGTAACGCCAGAATTCGCTCAATTCTTAGATAAAATGGTGTGCTACGACTTTCGACAACGCTATCCTTCAGCAACGAGAGCATTACAAGGGCTGAAAGAGTTAACACTACCACCGGCTGAAACAATAGCGTTAACTCCTATTTCTCCAGCCAAAAATATAACTAAACCTCAACTGAAAAAAGGGATTTTAGGTAAAGTTTTACTAACAATATTTTTAGTCACAGTAAGTGGAATAGCATCAATATTCATTTTGAATTATATTAATTCAAATAACGCTATAGAATTATCTAAGCAAGGAAATACACTTTTTGATTTGCAACGCTATCAAGACGCATTAGAAGTATATGAAAAGGCTGTTAATATTAGACCAGATTATGCTCAAGGTTGGAATGGTCAAGGCAAAACGCTGTATAAATTAAAAAAATCTAAAGAAGCCCTAGTTGCGTATGATAAAGCAATTCAAATTAAGCCAGATTATTTTGAAGCTTGGAGTGGACGGGGCTTTGTATTGGCAAATCTACAGCGATATCAAGAAGCGATCGCATCTTTTGACAAAGCCATACAATTAAATAACGAAAGTTCGGAAGTCTGGAATGCTAAGGGTGAAGCTTTTAGTAACCTAAACCAATATGACCAAGCAATTAAAGCTTATGAAAAAGCGATTGAATTAAAATCAGATAATTATGAAGCTTGGTATAAAAAAGGATTAGCTTTACAGAATTCTAACCGATATGAAGAAGCGATCGCAGCCTACCAAAAAGTCGTTGATTTAAAACCAGACTACGACCAAGCTTGGTATAATTTAGGAAATGTGCTAGTTAATCTGCAACGCTACCAAGATGCATTTGCAGCTTATGATAAAGCGGTACAATACAAATCAAATTATTATCAAGCCTGGTTTTCGAGAGGTAATACCCTACTAAATTTACGACGTTATCCAGATGCCATTGAATCTTTTAATCAAGTAATTAAATACAATCCTAGTAACTATCAAGGATGGTATAATTTGGGCTGGTCGCTGCATCAAAATCAACGCTATGAAGAAGCAGTAAAAGCTTATAATAAGGCCGCAACACTTCAGCCAAGAAACTATCAACTCTGGTATAACCTGGGGAACTCACAATACATTTTGCAAAAATACGAAGATGCGATCGCGTCTTATAATAAAGCAGTTCGTTATAAACCAGACCATTCTGAAAGCTGGTATAGCAGAGGTAATGCCCTCTTAAATTTAAAACGGTTTCAAGATGCGATCGCGTCTTACGATCGAGCAATAAAATACAAGCCTAATTACCAACAAGCAGTAGACGGGCGCAATCAAGCCCAGATTCAACTACAATCCGAGAAACCAAAGCCTATAATCGTGCCAATTATCCCAGTTCCTAATTCTACTAATCCACCGCCCCCAACACCATAAATAATTCTTAATGATGCTCTCTACGCATCGCGTTTCGTAGCTTGCTTCCTCGTAGGGATACGCGGACTCCTTCGCGTAACGCTAACGTAATTCGTAATTCGTAATTCGTAATTCGTAATTACGAATTGTTACCAACACTTAATCAGAAGGAATAATTGGAGCTTTAGTTGATTTTAAAGAATATTTTGAGATAAAAACTTATAATTCGTGGCATTCCTATAAATTTATTGTTTATTTTACCAAAAGCTGTGAGCATCGGTAATTTCTTGGGCAATCTAAAGATAACCTAGAATTTCTTTTTACCGAACTATGCGATTAAGGAGTTAACCCTTGATACGAGCAAACTCCAGCGTATCTGTAGCTAACAGAGGAAATCATCCCTCGCGAAATTTACTGATTCGATTTATTCTTGGCGGCACTACCCTTGTAGTTAGCATTTCGGCTTATTTCAGCTATCAAGCCGCTAGAAATATGATGCTCAAAGATTTGAGACAGAGCGCTTTTTTAGAGGTAAAGAGAGGGGTTGCTGAAATTGAGGAGTGGCTACATGTTCGCCAGGTGGAGGTACAAACCCTGGCTAATACTTCAACTGTACGCTCCTTAAACTGGCCTGTGGCAGAACCGTATTTAAAAGCAGAAGTCAAGCGGATCAATGAATTTTTCCTTTTCCAAATAGCTAACCCTGATGCTTCATATTCCAATACAAAAGTTGGTCGATCAAATAAAAATATTCGGGATCGAGACTACTTTAAAAAGGCAATTGCGGGAAAGAGCAACATTTCTGATCCCTTTATTAGCCGTTCTACAGGAATTCCTTTAATTGCGATCTCTACCCCGATTTGGTCAAACTCTGCTAGCAGTAGTTCACCAATCGGGGCCTTCCAGGGCAATGTGAGAGTCGATCGCATTACAGAGGTTGTTAACTCCCTGCAATACGGTACGAACAGCTATGCTTTTGCGCTCAATTCTCAAGGACAAGCGATCGCCCATCCTAACTCAGCGTTGATGTCAACCCTAGAAAAACCTGCACCCAGCCTGCTGAAAATGAGCGATCGCAATTTAAATGCGATCGCCCAGAGGATGGTAAACAAACAACAGGGAATTGAGTTAATGGAAATTGACGGCACTAAAAAGTATGTAGCTTATCTGCCGTTGCAAGCCGCTAATTGGTCTGTAGCTTTGGTGATTCCCCGCCAAAATATCGAATCTCGATTGCAATTCCTCGATGCGATCGCCTTAATTGTGGGTGCATTAACTGTCACGATGATTACTGTCTTGTGGCAAGTGCAAGCATTTGAACAACGCGAACTAAAAAAATCTAAAACTGCGGCGGATACAGCCAACCACGCTAAAAGTGAATTTTTAGCCAACATGAGTCATGAACTGCGAACACCTTTAAATGGCATTCTCGGTTGTGCCCAAATTTTGCTGCGTTCTCCAGCTTTACCGAATCAAGAGCAATATCACGTTAATATTATTGAACAATGCGGCTCTCATCTGTTGACTTTAATTAATGATATTTTGGATCTCTCCAAAATTGAAGCGAAAAAGTTAGAACTGCATCCTTCTGATGTGCATTTCCCCTCCTTTCTCCAAGGAATTGTCGAAATATGCCAGATTCGGGCAAAACAAAAGGGCATTTTGTTTGTCTATAAACCTGCGATCGACTTGCCTATCGGGGTTTATGTTGATGTCAAAAGATTACGTCAAGTACTATTAAATCTGCTGGGAAATGCCATCAAATTTACAGATCAAGGTCAGGTTACTTTCAATATTGAAGTCATCGATCGACCTCCCAGTGATGGACAGACGCTGAAACATCGCCTTCGCTTTATCGTAGAAGATACGGGAATTGGTATAACTCCCGCAGAATTGAGCAAAATTTTCTTGCCATTTGAACAAGTAGGTGAGAAAAAGCGCCAAGCTGAAGGCACTGGTCTGGGTTTAGCGATTACTCGGCAGTTCGTAGAGATGATGGGTACTGATATCCATGTTAATAGTCAGATTGGTCAGGGGAGTAGCTTCTGGTTTGAGTTGGAGATTCCCGAAGCAACTGATTGGGTAAAATCTGCGATCGCAGCATCAGAGAAACAAATCATTGGCTTTGAGGGTAGCGCCTACACCATCCTGATGGTTGACGATCGCTGGGAGAATCGCACAGTGATTACAAACTTACTGCAACCACTGGGTTTTAATGTCGTTGAAGCCAGTAACGGTAAAGAAGGTTTAGAAAAAGCGATCGCCCTCAAGCCAGACTTAATCATCACAGATTTGCTGATGCCAGAAATGGATGGGTTTGAATTAATTAAACGCCTCCGTCAGACTCCAGAAATTCAGGATGTATTCATTATTGTTTCTTCCGCTAGTGTTTTTGAAGCCGACCAAAATCGCAGCCTGCAAGCTGGAGGTAACGCCTTCTTGAGCAAACCCATACAATTAGATGAATTATTGCATCAACTAGAACAATACTTAAATTTGGTATGGATTTACAGGCAATCTCAGCCGGATGGGGAAAAAGCTAAGGAAGCAACAATAGTAACTGCTCAATTAACCCCTCCTTCCCCCCAAGTGTTGCAAGAAATAGTCACCTTAGCCACTAAAGGTAACTTCAATGCCATTCTCAAGTGGGCCGATCAACTTGAGGAAACAGACATAACCTTCGCACCATTTGCTAACGAACTACGGCAACTAGCAAGGCAATTTGATGAAGATTTAATTCTCAGTTTTTTGACTAAATATGTGGTGCAAACAGTATGAAAACAATTATTGAAAACCAAAATAATTCTATCAATTATGCTCCTTCTAGAGGAATTATTTTAGTCGTTGATGATAACCCTGCAAATTTACAAGTTTTATCCAGCTTTCTGGATCAATCTAGCTTTGAAGTTTGGGCAGCACGCAGTGGAGAGAAAGCCCTTCAGCGATTAGAGAATGATGATTTACCTGATTTAATCTTGCTGGATGTGATGATGCCGGGTATAGATGGTTTTGAAACCTGTAAACAGCTAAAAAGCAATCCTCGTGTCCAAGATATTCCAGTCATTTTTATGACAGCCCTTTCAGAAACGGCTGATAAAGTCAAAGGTTTGCAATTGGGGGCTGTAGACTACATTACCAAACCTTTTCAGTATGAAGAAGTCTTAGTGCGGATTGAAAATCACCTCAAGCTGAGAAATTTGACGAAAACCTTGATTGCTAAAAACGTCGAATTACAACAGACTCAAGCTCAACTTATTCAAGCAGAAAAGGTAGCAGCTTTAGGGCAACTGACAGCTGGAATTGCTCATGAGGTTAATAATCCCATCAATTTTATAGCTGGCAACTTGAATTTTGTTCAACAATATGTTCAAGAGGTAATTAGTTTACTGTATCTCTATCAAAAATATCTGCCTGAACCCCCAGATGAAATTCAAACCGCAATTCAAAAAAACGATCTTAACTTTTTGTTAGATGATTTATCGAAAATTATTAAATCAATGCAACTTGGTACAGATCGCGTCACAGAAATTGTGTCATATTTGAACAACTTCTCGCGCCACAGAGAAGCTGGTAAGAAACTAGCTAACTTGCATGAAGGGTTAGAAAGTACATTACTCATTCTTGGACATCGCTTGAAACGAAATGCTCATCAACCAGCCATCCAATTAATTAAAGAATATGGAGATTTGCCACTTATTGAGTGTTTTCCTGGTGAAATAAATCAGGTTTTTATGAATTTAATTTGCAATGCAATCGATGCGATTGAAGAATCACATAAAAATAAAGATATTGATACAATATATCAATATCCTGGTGTGATTAAAATTAAAACTGAGGCAATTGGAGAGCAAGTTATTTTAAGAGTTGCCGACAATGGTTCAGGTATAGAAAACGCAGATAAAATAAAAATATTTGATGCCTTTTACACAACAAAACCCGTCGGTAAAGGGACAGGGCTTGGTCTATCGATTGCTTACCAAATTGTGGTTAATAATCATCATGGCAAGATTACATACCATTCCAAACCTGGTGAAGGTATAGAGTTTATCGTTGAACTACCTATCGGATAAATGAGAATTTGCAAACTAAAAAATTGCTGTATATAACAAGTCTATACATCTAACAATTACTATTACTACCGAATATTAACTTCTTGCAGGTAATTTCCTACCTGAAGGTATTCAATTTTATTAGCTGACTTTTTAGAGACAAATGAATTTGTTCTTTTTGCAGAAGCTACCTTTTGATTGTCAGCTAGCAGCCGTTGCTTTTGAGTATACTCATTTAATTTGACTTGAGCTTGAGCATAAACTAGAGTGTCTTGGGGAATGTTTCGGAGAAATTTTACAGCCCGATCGAAATCACCAATGGATGCTTTTTTGTAAGCATTCTGTAAAAAGTAAGCTGCTCTAATCTGGCGCTTTCGATTGTACTCAGCCAATTTTTCTTGAACTAAAGCACCCGCACGACTTTCTTTAGGAATTTGTCGCAGATATTGTAATGCACTAGAAAAATCTTTTATCTGGGCACTTTCGTAAGCTTTTGCTAACAAATCTTGTGTCTGTGCTTCAATATTGATGTATGCTTGCTGAACTAGTTTATCTGTTTTAGATTGCCAATACGAAATATTTGGAATTTGAGAAACAGCATCAAGAACATCTGACCATCGGCTCTCATGAAAAGCTAGTTGAGCCATTTGATATTGTTGGGCAGCAACTTGCCATTGCTCTTGCCATTCTTCAATTGTGGCTTGCGCTTCTGGATAAACATTGCTGTGGGAGGGAATTGATTTAGCAAGTGCGATCGCTTCTTGCAAATCCCCAGCTTGATATTCTTGTGTGGCTTTAGATAAAGTTTCTGTTTCTGAGTATGCAGGAGAAGTATTAATTAAAGAATATACACCAAATCCCATCAACAAAGAATTAGCCGCCAGTCCGATTTTCATTCCTGTGAATAACGGGGATAAATTGCCAGATGTAGGATTATCATCTTCAATCGCCGCTTCTAGGAAAAATTGATTATCTGCTTCTAATGTTTCTGATGGTTGAGTTTCCCATGTCATTTGTTTGAGTACCTGCAACACCTCAGCCGCAGACTGGAAGCGGTTTTGAGAATCGTAGCGGATCATTTGGCTGAGAACAGCAGCTAGATAATCGTTAACTGGCGTGTTTTGAGAACGCCAAAAAATTTCATTAGTATAAGGATCGACTTTTAATTGTAGTGGTTCTAACCCAGTTAAAGCCTGAATAGCAATCATACCTAGAGCATAAATATCGCTGTTGGGCTGGGTTTGACCAATAAATTGCTCTGGTGGTATGTATCCCAATGAGGTGACGGGAATTCTATAAATCGGCAATTCGGCACCGATGCCAAAATCGATAGACTGGATTGAGCCAAAGTCAATCAAAACTAACTTGCGGAGGGCATCGCTATTACGTCTAATCAAGTTTTCCGGTTTGATGTCACAATGGATTACGCCTTGAGAGTGAACAAATTCTAGAATACCTAAGACATCGATCAGGAATTCTACAACTTCTTTTTCACTCCACAGACACCCCCACTGTTGATCGATGGGCAATTCCGCAGTCAGTGCATGTCCTTCAATTAGCTCTTGCACTAAATAAAACTGGTTGTTTTCTTCAAAACAGGCAATAAATTCAGGAATTTGTGGATGGCTTCCCAGAAGCTTGAGGGTTTCAGTTTCAGTTAGAAACATTAACCTCAGCATTTCCAAGTAGCCAGGTTCGCAGCTGTTGACTTTAATTTGCTTAACAACGCATTTGGGATTCTCTGGATAATCTACGTCTACAGCAATGTATGTTTGTCCAAATACCCCTGCACCAAGGGTTTGGACAATTTGGTAACGCCCTTGTAGTAATTTACCGATTATGTGGTTGGTCATGACCTGGTTACTCAGTAAGTTCTTTTATTTAGTTTTTCTGACATTACCTCCTGTTTCCGGAATGCTTTAGAAATAAATAAACGGAGTTTTGATACCTTAAATACAAGTTTAATTTTTTAAGTATTTTTGCGTAAATAAATATAATTTTTTATTACAATTTGTATTGTTATTAAAAAATTGACCTAGATACACCTAACTGCTGAGAATTAATATCCATTTAGCAAATATCAAAGCTAATTTCAGGAAAAATTAGCTAAAATTACTAAATTAGACATTAAACATCCTCACGCGGGAAGTTTGTCCAAATTTGTTGTCGCATTTGTGCAATATCTGATTCAGAAACATTACTACCTCGCCACAATCCTCGTAAAGACTTTCGCTGTTTCGGCTGAATATTTGTTAATTCGCGTTCAATTTGGGGTGCAATTTGCTCGATTAGGCGAATTTTGTCTATCAATGAAAGCTGTTTTATTAACACTAATGCTTCTTCAAGAGTTACTGTTTTATTCATTGTTATTTTCTCTGTTCAAAAGTGGATAATAACTATATTATATAAAAAAATAAGCATTACTTTTTGAATTTTTAACCATTAATTTCTTCATCGTGTTCAACTACTTCAGATTTATCTTGTAAGGGCTTGACAACTCGCGCGATCGCTTCTTGAATAAAAGCTTTAATAAATTCATCTCTGCGATTAATCTGAAACTGTTTCTGCACAACTTCCGTCATTCCACCATCACCCCAGTCTTGGTCATGACGAAAATATTCAATAAAACTTTTACCAGCAATTCGCGTTAAATAAGCTGCTGTCACGCCTTGAATTGCTCTACCAATCAGAAAGGTAGCAACATTAAGTTGCAACGCTGTAGATAATAACTGAATCGCTCCTTTAACAATGCCCAAACTGGCAATAGTTTTCGCTAAAGAAAGGGCTAACTCTCGTCCCCGTTCCATATTCAATTCACAGCCGTAGACTCTGCCAATTTCCACAACCATTTGAGCGTTGACTGCGGCTGTCGCTAATAAATCCACAACTGGTATGGGCGTGACTGATACCACACCAGCACCAATCCACTGAAACCGTTCTACGATTTTGTCAGCTTGACGGCGACGCTGACTATCGATGAGTTTTCGCGCCTCGTCTCCCAATCGCAGAGATTGCAAAAGAATGTTATCTGCTACTAAATCTTCACCTTCGGCGCGTAAAACAGCAGCTGTCCGCCGCAGCAAAGGAACAATATCGGGTTCTGGCTGGTAAGTTTCGCCAGTTTCTAGTTGTGCAGATTGGGGATTAGCTGCGATCGCCACCACATCACTAGTAGCAATAAATCCCCGTACCCGTTGACGCAACCTAGCAAGGATGGCTTCTTTATCTTCATCTGTATATAAATCGGTTTTGTTAAGCACCAAAAGCGATCGCTTGCCAATTTCTGCTAACCCCCGCAACGGCTCATATTCTGAGCGTCGTAAGTCATTATCCACCACAAATAACAGTAAATCTGCTTCTGTCGCCAGTTCTCGCGCCATTTGTTCGCGTTCCGTTCCCGCCACCCCCGCTTCTAAAATCCCTGGCGTATCTGTAATTAAAATCTTCCGTTCTAATCCCTTCAACCGCAGACAATAGGTTTCCCCAACCTGGGTTGTACCCATCGGTGCATCCACTTGACCCACCATGCGTCCCATAATTGCATTCACTAGGGAAGTTTTGCCAGCACTTCCCGTACCAAATACTACTACTTGAATTTCACCCCGTGCTAAGTTCGCTTCAATTTCCCGCGATCGACTTAATAAAGCTTGGCGTGTGACTTCATCTTGAATTTGCGCTACCTGTTGGCGCACAGCTTGGAGAGTTGTAGAAGCAGCGTCAGATTTAGCAGCAGGAATTTGCGCTGCAGTGACTCGCTTGGGGTTGCGGCGCGATCGCTTTTCCCCAGATTGAATTACCAATACATAATAGACAAAAGCGGCAACCAAGGCTCCGATAAGGACAATCAGCAGCAACAGCAGCAAATTGCCAAGCAACGGCGAATAGGACAATTGCCAATAGAGGCGCGATAGGGAATCAATTAGCCAGAGGGCTAGCCCCAAAATGACGATTAGACCAACAATTAGCGTTACTATGCGCGACAGAGGCATGGTTGGGAAAGATTAGTGGGTATTTAGTAGGCAGATGCTTCCGATCTTAATAGTTTCAGGATTTTTTGAGATCAAATTCAGATTGTTATATCTCAGTAGACAGATACTTCTTATCTTCATAGTTTCAGTATTTTTGACCAGGGTAGAAAAAAGCCCCTTTTGATAAACTAAGAGCGCATTTTGGATTAAATGTGTTCTTATTTGCGTCTGGATTTCTTGTTTTTGATGAAAAACCGCCTAGTAAAAAATTCAACAGCGAGTAATACAGTGACTGCAACACCTCAATTAAAATACTTTAACTGGGTTCAACAAAGATTCCATCGCCTGAGTATTCGGCAAAAAATTTTTTATGGATACGGTTTGGCTTTGGGAGTTGCAGTTTTAGGGACAACAGCAGGGTTGGTAATAGGCGATCGCTACTTTCAACAAGCCAGACAACAGATGAGCTTGGTAGATGAAGAAGGAAGCTTGTTAAGTAGTTTGCAGGGCGAACTGTTGAAAATACAGATCCATCAGCAAGAGATAGTGCCTTTTTTACAACAGCCGCAAGCGTTGCAAAGGGGAATTTCTGATTTCAAAACCGATCTGGCGGAAACCGAAACATTGGTTTCTCAGGCACAAGAATTTAGTCAAACCAATTCCCAAGCGGATTTACAAACTCTGCTCGCAAAGCATAACAGTACTACAGCCGGATATTTTGAACAACTCAGGGCGCTGATTCGGCAAATTTTGCCATTAAGTTCACAGCCAGAGGGAGCTATAAAAGCACAGCAATTAATCTTGAAATTCAGTCAAAGTCAGGATGCTCTAAAGTTTTATCAATTTGCCCATGAGTTAACCCACTTTGCCCAAACCCTTCAAGAACGCCAACAGGAAGCTGATATAGCCCAAAAACAAGCGGGGCTTATCCAAGCTCAGATTATTATTGGTAGTATGGTATTGTCAGTAGCGATCGCTGCTATCCTGGCTTTCTACACCAGTACAATCATTGCCTATCCGATTAAAGCGGTGACAGATATCGCCCAAAGAGTTAGCCAAGAAGCCAATTTTGACTTGCAAGCACCCGTAATTACCCAAGATGAAGTTGGGGCTTTAACTAGTTCCCTTAACCAACTAATTCAACAGGTAAAGCGCCTTTTAGAAGAACAACAAGCTGAGACCCAAGTCCGACTAATTCAAAGTGAAAAAATGTCTAGTTTAGGACGGATGTTAGCTGGTGTGGCTCACGAAATTAATAATCCTGTAAATTTCATTTCTGGCAATCTCGTACACGCAAAAACCTATACTGACGATTTATTAGCATTATTACAAACATACAAAGCCGAATTTCCTCACCCTTCCACTGCCGTGCAAACTCTAGCAGAAGAAATTGATTTGGAGTTTCTCGAAGTAGATTTGCCAAAACTCTTCAATTCAATGAAAGTTGGCGCTGAACGCACGCGAGAGATTGTCCGAAGTTTAAAAGATTTCTCTCGTTTAGACGATGGCGAAGCGCAGTTAGTAGAGCTACACCCTTGTCTGGATAGTACATTATTAATTCTGAACAATCGCCTGAAAAATGGGATTAACCTTGTTCGCAACTATGGAGAGATTCCAGCGATTCCAGGCTATACAGGTTTACTTTATCAAGTATTTATGAATCTGATCGGCAATGCCCTTGATGCTGTGGAGGAAAAATCGGCTAATAATCCGGAATTTATCCCTAAAATCACTATTATTACAGAACGTTGCCCGAATGATTTGGTGATAGTGCGAATTGCCGACAACGGCCCTGGTATTCCACCAGAAAATCAGAAAAAGATATTTGAAACATTTTTTACAACCAAACCGCGAGGTATTGGTACTGGTTTGGGGCTAGCGATCGCATATCAGATTGTGGTAGAAAAACACAAAGGCAAGATTAGCTGTCAGTCTGAGTTAAATCAAGGTACAGAATTTGCGTTGGCTTTGCCCACCGCAGGTATCGCTTTACCCACCGCAGGTATCACTTTACCGATTTCTCATCCTTAAGCTAGTAGGTTTCCAAAGTTAATTTTTTCACAATAACCAACAGCAAGTATCAGCTTGCGTGTTTAAATTTTTTAGTGGACTGACGAAAGTTTGCCTACACACGAACACTTCAAGCCAGTTTTGGCAAGCTTTTTGAGAACAAAGGGAGAAATAAATTTATGGGACTTTTCGATCAAATTCTTGGGGCCGTTACTAATCCCAATCAACAGGGCAGTTTAGGGCAACTGGGAGGAATTATTAACACTGTACAACAGTTGAGCCAACAGACTGGCGCAGACCCTTCTACCATTCAATCAGTCTTGTCAATTGTCGGAGGTCAAGTGCGTTCTGCTTTACAAGACAAGCAAGCTACAGACGGAAATGAAGCCGCACAAAGTTTAGTGAATCAATATGCTGGGACTTCAGCTAATCCCCAAGCAGTTGATTCGCTGTTTTCTCCTGAAATACAACAGCAAGTAGCTGAGGTTGCTGCCCAGCGCACTGGATTGGATGCTGGTATAATTCAACAATTGCTACCTTTAGCAGTACCTTTAGTCCTGAATTTCTTACAATCAGGCGCAAATGCTCAAAATCCCCAAGCTGGCGGCAATCCTGTACTAAATTCCTTTTTGGATGCTGACGGCGATGGTGATGTTGACATCGCTGATGCCATCGAAATGGCAAGTCGGTATATGAGACAGTAATATTTTTCCCAACTCCCCACTTCTTTAGACATGAGCAATTGTCCCTTGCTAGATATTTAGCTAAGACATAGGCTGAGAAGATGGGGAATTTCCAAATATAAATCAGACAGTGTATGTCTAAAGTTTTTGACTGTATTACTGACGAACAGCAAGAGTTTATTGCAGCCCAACATCTTTTCTTTGTTGGCTCTGCACCCTTGAGTCCTACGGGTCATGTTAACCTATCTCCTAAAGGTTTAGGCTGCTTTCGCGTCCTCTCTCCTAGCCGAGTAGGTTACTTAGACCTTACAGGCAGTGGTAATGAAACCTCAGCCCATTTACAAGAAAATGGGCGGATAACCTTCATGTTTTGCGCCTTTGAAGAACCCGCACGTATCCTGCGTCTTTACGGTCAAGGAAACACGATTTTACCGAGTTCTCCAGATTGGGACTCTCTATATTCTTTGTTTGTACCGATGCCTGGAACTCGTCAAATTATCGTCGCTGACATTGAAAAAATACAGATATCCTGTGGTTTTGGCGTACCACTCTATGAATATCGAGGTGAGCGCCAGACTTTAGTCAACTGGGCTAGCAAAAAAGGCGAAGAGGGAGTTAGAGAATATCAACAGAAGAAAAATCTTGTCAGTATTGACGGTTTAGCGACACCCCTGAGTAAATTACCCTCTAAATTGCCTCAAAACCCGTGATTAATTTTTAAATAGTTGTAAAATCCTATCTTCATTTGGAATTGTGCTTTTATGACCCTTTTGGGTTGGTGTCACCACCAATTATTACTTGGAACAAGTTCCCTAGTAAAGATAAAAATGCTGAAACTAACACTACCAGCATTAAACTAGCAAGGGCTGCAAAGGGAGAGATGATGAATAAGAGTAACAGCGCAAACATCAAAATCGTTAGTAATGTCTTATTCATCTTTTTCACCTTTGATAGTTGCTATTCTTAAGTTTACCAACTAAGCCATAAACTTGACTATATTGGCAAGATACCCGTCTCACAAGAAATATTAGGATATTTTATTACTTGGAAGTTCCATAAATCAATAATCTGTCACTTCCCCTCTGTTAGACTTCACCTGTTTGCGCTTAGTTTTGTAGTCAAGGCGCTTTCTTTGAGAACTGCGAGTTGGTTTCGTAGGTTTGCGCTTTATGGTTACTACAACTGCGCTTTGAATCAGTTCTTGAAGTCGTCTCAAAGCTGACTCCCGATTGTTTTCTTGGCTTCGGTGTTCTTGCGCTTTAATTACAACAACTCCATCCTGAGTGATGCGTCGATCGTTCAGCTTTAAAAGCTGTTCTTTATAATAATCCGGTAATGATGAAGCGACAATATCGAAGCGCAAGTGAATCGCAGTTGAAACCTTATTGACATTTTGGCCTCCTGCTCCTTGCGAACGAATCGCACTAATTTCAATCTCACTCTGTGGGATGATAACTTTATTGGAAATTTGCAGCATTACTCAGAAGGCAAAAGAGAAACTTTTCAATTTGGGATAAAAATCCTTTACTCAGTTTGTTCAGGAAAATCTATCACTAAGTGTTGGTCTTCATTGTTATCCAAATTCACCTCTAAAGTTTTTCCTTCTATTGTCACTTTATCACCCGGTACTAGTCGCCGCCCTCGTCGGGTTTCCAGCATTCCGTTTACTTGAACATCGCCACCTTGAATCATTAGCTTGGCTTGTCCTCCAGTTGGCACTATGCCCATCAACTTTAAATATTGATTTAACTTAATTGTGTTGTCTCGGATTTTCTTCATAGTCAATAAAGGTACACGATCTTAATTCTATCGGCGTTAGCGAATATTCGTTCGCTTTTAGCGTCTCGTAGACATCGCCATAACAAAAACTGTAATGCCAGTTTATTATCTATAATGTTGATCGACAAAATTTCCAGATATTTAGGTGAACAAACTAGTCTGGAAAGTTCTTTTAGTGTGTTCAGGGGACTGGATCTATGATTAAGCTCGGTTTATTAGTACAGTCCCAGAATAACTCTTTGGGTATCGGAAAAGTTACGGAAATCTCTGATGCCAATGCAAATGTTGAGTATTTCTGCTCAATAGGGCAACGTCTTCAAAAAACTTTACCTTTAAGTTCGCTCTCTGAGGTCAGGCTTGAACCCCAGGCTCGATGCTATATTAAGTCTCAGACTCAGGATAAATGGATAGTTGGCAGAGTTTTCATCTGGGATGAAGATACAGAAATGTATCAAATTGATTTACCAGATAAGAAAACTGCGATCGCTACTGAAGAAGACATTTACGTTCGTTGTAATCTCCCAAACACAGACCCCATCGAAACTTTAGCGATGAAGGGTCACGAAACGCCTTACTTCCATGACAAAAGATTAGCTTTCGTCAAATCCTTGATTAAGCAACGCGCTGTCAGTCGCGGGATGACAGGATTGATTTCGGCAAATATTAATCTTTATCCTCACCAAGTTGAAGTTGTGCGGCGGGTACTGGAAGACCCAATTCAACGCTACTTGCTAGCAGATGAGGTGGGACTCGGAAAAACCATCGAAGCGGGTGCGATTCTGCGTCAATTCCTTCTAGATGAGCCGAAAAAAGGGGCGGTGGTATTAGTTCCGCAATATTTGCTCAAACAATGGCGGACTGAGTTAGAAAACAAGTTTTACATTTCCCATTTTCCGAAACGGGTAGCGGTGCTGGCGGTTGAAGATATCCATAAAATCAACCTGAAAGCGAGGATAGGCTGCTTAATTTTAGATGAAGCTCATCACATCGCAGCAATGGCAACCTCCAAGGATGCAACAGTGCGCCAGCGTTTTCAGACTTGCAAAGAACTTGCTCATAAGAGCGATCGCTTACTTTTATTATCTGCCACTCCTGTCCTGAATCACGAGCAAGATTTTCTCGCCATGTTGCACTTGCTCGACCCAACAACCTATAAAATTGGTGATTTAGCAGGTTTCCGCGCCAAAGTTGAAAGCCGTCAGGAAATTGGTAGACTTCTGCTTTCTTTTAAAGAAGGGGCGGAACCTGCTGTACTCAAAAGCAACTTGCAGCAACTACGAACCCTCTTAGCTGAGGATGAGTATTTACAGAAGTTAGCGGATGATTTAGAAAATTGTTTAAAAGCCAATTCTACCGAGCAAGATCAAATCGTTCAAGCGATTCGCACCCACGTCAGCGATATCTATCGACTACACCGCCGAATGCTTCGCAACCGTCGCGCGGCGGTGGAAGATGTGATATTTGACCGCAATTTTACACCCAAAGAAGAGTACGATCTAGACGAGCGATCGCCTGATATCCACGAACTGCTCAATCAATGGCGTAGTGTTGCTCCTAGTGAAAAGCCATATCAGCGAATTTTTCTGCTGTTATTCCTAGCTGCTGGGACTTGGTTAGGCATATTAGAGCAGGTAATTACCGCCCGTTTAACTGGTAAGCCTCATGCTAAACTCATCCAGGAGTTTAAAGAAGATGATATTCGCCTATTAACTACAACCCCCAAATTCTCAGGGGAAGAAGAGATTCTGCAATCCTTCCTCAAAATTATTCGTCAACCCCAAGAAGACGGAGGACGGACAGAAAATTTGAAAACAGTAGTGCTGAATCAGCTAGGTACATACTTTAAAATTCCCGCAAACGTTCGGAAGAATCAAAAAGAATTCATCACAAGGATACAGCAGAGAATCAAGAGACCAATTTCTGGCGATATTCTGCCCAAATTTATTGTATTCACCAGCTTTGTGCAAACTTGTGGCGAAATAGTCCGGTATTTGTCTGATACCTTTGGTGCAGAGACAATAGCCAAACATCAATTTGGAGAATCACCAGACAAAGTTGAGGAAGGGTTAAGTAAATTCAGGAATAACCCAAACTGCTTTATTTTAGTATGCGATCGCTCTGGAGAAGAAGGACTTAACCTCCAATTTGCCGATTGGTTAATTCATTTTGACCTTCCTTGGTCGCCGAATCAATTAGAGCAAAGACTTGGTAGACTTGACCGCATTGGTAGCAAAATTGGAGTCCAATCTTGTGTTTTGATTGGCCCCTATTTGGAAGATAGCCCCCACAATGCTTGGTATCAAGTATTAAAAGATGGCTTTGGTATTTTCCAACAATCAATTGCCAGTTTGCAGTTTTATGTGGATGATAAACTTGCAGAATTAGAAACAGCTTTGTTTCAATCAAGTGCTGCTGGATTGTTAGAGATGATTTCGCCAATTCAAGAGCAAATTGAAACTGAAATCGCCAAAATTAGCGAACAAAATGCTCTAGATGAAATTGATGCTAACGACGAAATTGCCACCGAGTATTTTCAAGAGCTAGATAATTACGATGCTTGTCATCTAGAAATGAAACGAGCAATTGAAGGCTGGATTTGTGAGGCGCTGGGATTCAGAGGACTCAATAACCCCGACTCATCAGAGATGCGACGTTATCAACCGTCAACGCGGACATTGGTTCCCATAAATGAGTTAAAAAACCGCTTTGCTGATAGTTACCTAGACCAATTTGGTACTTATAATCGCAGAGTGGCAAACCAGAATGCTGGTATTAAACTATTTCGAGTTGGGGAAGGATTTGTCGAAGCACTTTTGAACTATATAAACTGGGATGACCGAGGTGAAGCCTTTGCAATGTGGCGCACTGATTCATCTTGGGATGCCAAAGAAGGGAAGGAGTGGTTTGGTTTCCAATGCAATTATGTAGTCGAGGTAAATTTAAGACTTGCCAAACAAGTTTTACTAGATAACAAACTAGATAGTTCTCAATTCAAACACTTGCAGCGCCGTGTTGATGCTCTATTTCCGCCAATTATAGAAACTATCTATGTTGATGGTCGCAAGGAGCCAATCCGCGTTGTTGAGGATAAAGCCCTCTTAAGTATTCTACAACGTCCATATAAAGATAAAAACAATAATCAAGGACGAGATTACAATCTGGCAAAAGAGCGCTTAGGAATTATTGACGATTTTGTTGACCCTAGTAAATGGCAAAATTTCTGCTATCAAGTGCGGAATACTTCTTCAGAATTACTCTCAAATCGTCCCGATTTTATTGACTTATGTCAAAGTTGTGCTAAAGTCGCCGAGAAGAAATTAGCCAATCGAGTCGAACAATTACGCCTGCGTTTGAACCAACAAAGCTGGGATAATGCGTTAGCTGAAGAATTGAAGATAGAAACTGCTTTAAATGCAGCCATCCTCGAAGGGATTCGTCAGCCCCAGATTAGACTGGATTCTGTCGGCTTTATTGTTGTATCGGGGCGATCGCTTATGCAATTTGAGTGATATCATTTATGTGTAGTTAAATAGCCTTAGTAAGTATAAGTAGATGGGCGTGAATAAATATAATATGTTCCGTCATTGCGAAGCGTTGCGAAGCAATCGCAAAGTCTCTGGGATTGCTTCGTAACGCTTCGCAATGACATTTTATATTTAAATATGCCTACCTACTTACTAACCCCACCTCTTAAATAGGTGGGGTTTTTTAAGATTTGTAAATATCATCAGAGAATCGTTTCTTCAATAATTTGCACTGCTATTGCAACACCATTTTCTGAGCGGATTTTTTCTCCAAGTATAGTAGCGCGATCGCGTATACTTCGATCGTGATTGGAACCCCGGCTTCTTCAAGAAGTTGGGATTCTTCTTGTTCGTAAGTCCTGCACGAGTTTCTATATTTTCGTTACTGATGACATTACTGTAAAAACATATATAGTAGTGCCTATATGCAAGCCAACTTGCCATTAGTAATTACAACACTATGTTAATTAATGAATTAAGAGATATTAATTTTATTATTTTTCCTGACTGGTCTAATTTGGAAACTGCGATGCCTTCTCTACGAGACGCTACGCGAACGGCGAGCTTTCCTGCGAAACGCTGCGCGAACGCTAACGCAGAAGATTTGATAAATATTCTCAGAACTCTTTTCACACACCCAGCAAGACAAGATATAACACTGCTAATTGACACCAAAAGTTTATCGGATGAACTACAAGATAATGCTAACTCATTACTTTTTGAGACTGTTATGAAACTTAGTTTGGAAGAAGTTATCTGTGAAGACCTCAATGTAGGGCTTACAGGTCAGTTAACCACACAAGAATGGTCTGTGATTAAATCATTAATTAACTTTCGCATCCCAATTCAAAACGAAGATTGCTATATTATCCAGCAAGCAGAAATTGCACAAATTCCGATATGTGATTTGTCAGAAATTTGCCAGCAAACTGTTTATGAAGCTGCTCAGTTAGAATCTTGGCAAAGATGGGGTGACTATTTCGCAGACAGGGAATCACCTGAAAAAGCTATCCCATATTACAGCAAGTATTTATCCAGTTGTCCACACCAGACTGACTATTATCTAAAGCTAAGTAATGTTTTCTATAAAATTGGTCAGATGCAAGGAGCTATCGAAACATTACACAACGGTATTAGCTATTGCCCTCAAGCAGAAGAACTCTATTTCTGGCTGATTATTCGCCTAAAGCAAAGCCATAAGTATGTGGAAGCTCGTAACTTCGCTCAACAGGTTACAGATAAGTTTCCTGAAAACTATATATTTAAGATATTGAGCCATCTTATGCTGCCAGAAATTTATCAAACTCCTGACGAGATTGATACTTACCGTGCATGGTTTCAGGATGGGCTAGAAAAACTCATTCAACAAATAATAATGAATAGCCCTGATGAAGAGAAAAAAGCTTTAACAGGAATCAGGAATCATACAAACTTTTTTCTTGCATATCAGGCAAAGAATGATGTGCTACTACAGCAGCAATATGGACAGCTAGTTCACCAAATTATGGCGGCAAATTATCCGCAATGGATTCAGGCGCGTCAGATTTCTTCTATTAACAACAATCAGCGAATTAAAATTGGCTATCTTTCCTATTTTTTGTGTGGATGGAGCGGAACGGCTTTATTTTTAAACTGGCTGAAATATGCAGATAATCAAAATTTTGAAATTTATTCATATCATATAGGGCATCAAGTTGATGCTGCTACTAAATTATTTAATTCCTATAGTACAAAGTTCTATCATTTGCCGAATAATTTAGAACAAGTTTGTCAACAAGTTATTGATGACAACCTTGATGTGTTAATTTTTCCAGAATTAGGAATGGATGCTACAACATTATGTATTGCAGGACTTCGTTTAGCACCGATTCAATGTATGGCTTGGGGACAACCTGTAACTTCTGGATTGCCCACCATTGACTATTTCTTATCTAGCGAACTGATGGAACCCGTAAATGGGCAAGATCACTACACCGAAAGCCTTGTCCGTTTGCCTGGTGTGGGGATTTCCTATCCTGCGATCAAAGTTGACTCAATCCGTCGCAACCGATTATTTTTTGGATTACAAGAAGATGCTATTGTCTACATCTCTAGTCAAGCTGGCTATAAATATCTACCACAACACGATTACATTTATGCAGAAATTGCCCGTCAAGTTCCTAATGCTCAGTTTATGTTCCTTCGCTCTGGGATTTCTCAAGAACGTCTGAAACGGGTATTTGCGGCTGTAGGTTTAGATAGTCTGGACTATTGTGTATTCTCGCCTGTTTTACCCCGTGAGGATTACTTTGACTTGCTTTCGTTGACAGACATTTATTTAGATACCTTTGATTGGGCGGGTGGGAATACAACACTGGATGCGATCGCCTGTCATTTACCGATTGTCACTTGTCCTGGTGAGTTTATGCGAGGGCGGCACTCTTATGGTTTCTTGCAAGCTATGGGGGTAACTGAGACAATTGCTGATGATGCCTCGCAATATATCAAGATTGCAGTGCGATTAGCGGTAGATATTGATTGGCGATCCTCAGTTCGTGAAGCTCTAAAACTGTCAATCAACGTTCTGTTTGACAATCCCACTGCTACCCAAAACTTAGAAGCATTCATCAAGCAGGCGATCGCTTTATCTTAAGTTAAAGCGATCGCTCCTATCCAATACTATAAATACTTCTGCAACAATAAGCCTAACTTTTCCTTTGTAGTTACTGGTGCTTTATCCAACTGAGTTAAAATCGCATATTGCAATGCTGAATGCGCCTCACTTGCTGGCGGATTTTCACTCAATCGCCGCACAGTTTCTTGAATCACTTTTTGGGCATTGGCAGCATTCCGCAGCAAATTACCAATTACCAATTCCACCGTTACACTATCATGATCTGGATGCCAACAATCATAATCTGTCACCAGCGCTAAGGTTGCATAAGCAATTTCAGCTTCCCTCGCCAGCTTCGCCTCTGGTAAATTCGTCATCCCAATGATGGTTGCACCCCAACTGCGGTAAAGATTTGATTCCGCCTTGGTAGAAAAAGCTGGCCCTTCCATGCACACATAAGTACCACCGCGATGGAGAGTAACTTCTGGTAAATTGAGAGATGCGATCGCATCTGCCAATACTACAGCCAAGTTCTTACAAATCGGATCGCCAAAGGCAATGTGAGCCACAATTCCCTCACCAAAAAACGTGGAAATCCGATTTTTTGTTCTGTCAATAAACTGATCTGGCACTACCATATCCAGTGGTTTCGCCTCTTCCTTCAAGGAACCGACAGCACTAGCTGAAATTAAATACTGTACTCCCAATTGCTTCATCGCATAGATGTTAGCGCGAAACGGTAATTCAGAGGGTAACAGCGTGTGATTGCGGCCATGACGCGCTAAAAATGCTACTCGTGTACTATCCAATGTCCCCAGAATCAAAGCGTCTGATGGCGAACCAAAAGGGGTTTGGATATGTATCTCTTCTACGTCTTTGAGTGCGTCCATTTTATACAGACCACTGCCACCAATAATCCCAATACTAGCTTGAGCCATGATTCTGAACCTGTTCCTTACCGATCTGCTAAGTCATTTTACCGAAAAGGGGAGTAGCAGAGAAGCCAGGTTCTAACTTGGGCATTGGTATTAAGTTAATCGCCATCATAATGTTTAATCAATACTTAATGTATATAAATGTTAAGTAAATGCACTCCTGAGCAAGGAAAGAAAGTTAGGGTTATACTTTTGAGAAAAGGCTTATTTTAATCCTTGTTTTTAACGTTTTCATAAATCAATGACTCTCAATTTTCGTTTTGCGGTAGTCAGTGACTTACACCTGGCACTTCCCCACACAATCTGGGATCATCCTAGTAGGTTTCATCTGGTAGAAGTTAGTATCTCGGCGTTTAAAAGTGTACTCGAACATTTAACACAACTCGATTTAGATTTCTTATTGTTGCCAGGAGATTTAACTCAGCACGGCGAACCAGAAAACCACGCCTGGTTACAACAATGTTTAGCCCAGCTACCTTTTCCCGTCTACGTTGTTCCTGGGAATCATGACGTTCCCGTGCTGTTGGCCGATCGCCAATCAATCGCTTTTGCGGATTTTCCCTACTATTACACCAAGTTTGGCTATGAAGATCCGCAGCAGATGTACTACATTCGTCAATTGCTACCTGGAGTTAAGCTGATTGGACTGAATTCTAACTCCTTTAATGAGCAGGGTGAGCAGGTGGGGTGTTTGGATACCAAACAGCTACGGTGGTTAGAAGAAGTGCTGGCGGCATCTGTTGATGACTTAGTTTTGGTGATGGTGCATCATAATGTGGTGGAGCATTTGCCCGATCAATCAAACCACCCACTGGCAAATCGCTATATGTTGGCGAATTCCACAGAATTGTTGCAGTTACTAAGGCGCTACGGAGTCAAGCTAGTATTTACCGGGCATTTGCACGTTCAGGATATTGCTTACTCAGATGGAGTATATGATATTACCACTGGGTCGTTAGTTAGCTATCCTCACCCTTATCGAGTGCTAGAGTTTCATCGGGATAACCAAGGTAAAGAATCATTGCAAATTGTATCTCATCGGGTAGAGTCAGTGCCTGAGTTCCCCAATTTGCAAGAGTCATCGCGGCAATGGGTGGGCGATCGCTCTTTCCCCTTCCTAATCAAGCTACTAACTCACTCTCCATTAAACTTACCACTATCACAGGCAAAAGAATTAGCTCCTGGTTTGCGAGACTTCTGGTCAACAATTGCCGATGGCGATGCGGTATTAGACTATCCCCAGTTTCCATTAGAAGTGCGTCGCTACATTGAGACTTATAATGCATCGGCACAGCCTAATTCAGGTATGGCTACTGGTGGAACTATGAGGCTAATTGATAACAACAGCACACTTTTGCTGCATTAGGAGTGATGGGTGTCTGTGTGAAGGTAACTTTTTTGCCTGGGCTAAAAGTTTGGTAGTCTATTCTCCAGTGTTTCTTTTTAGATAGCGATCGCTCCTGCCATAATTCTCCGATAAAAAGTCACCTTGGCAGGGCTAAAGATCGCTCTTAAATCCCAAAGGATATCTTTTGGCTAAGACTCCTATGTGCCTTTTGATGGATTGCATTTTGGAGCTTAAAAATCCATAGTAATATAACTAGGGGATGCCTACTCTTCAAGTCTATGTTATTTAGTTATAGGCAGTGTATGCAGATGCCAAATGTTGATAAAATTAACTCTAAATTTACTGATGAATTAGCGGTTTTGCGGCAGCGTATAGCTGAGTTAGAGCAATCAGAAATATTTTATCAGCAAAGGCAAGTATCACTTGAGGAACAATTAACAAAAACAAGAACTAAACTAGCAATAGCTGCACAAAATCCCCAAAATAAAGTGGTAGATGATGACATTGAATGCCATCTCGAACCGGAAAAATCCACAGGCTTGAATGTGCCAGAAAACGTGGCGGGGACTTTACAGCACCTCCAACAAGAAATTGCAGAGCGGCAGCAACTGGAAATAATTTTCAAAGAGAGTGAAGAACGGCTAAGGTTAGCTTTAGAAGTTTCTCAGATGGGCTTGTGGGATTGGAACATTATTACCAATCAAGTCATCTGGTCAGAAAATTATGAGATGCTTTTTGGTTTAATTCCAAGTAGCTTTGATGGCCCTTATGAGACGTTTCAAAAGTGCGTTTATCCTGAAGATAAGCAATCTGTAATGCAAGGGATCGGCCACGCATTGGCACAAAAAACTGACTACAATGATGAATTTCGGATAGTTCGGTCAGACCAAAGCGTACATTGGATTTCTGCTAAGGGAAAATTTCTCTATAACGATGGCGGGCAAGCGGTGCGGATGATCGGTGTTTGTATGGAAACTACTGTGTGCAAGCAGGCAGAAGAAAGTACTCGTGAACTAACGACACAAGTTCAAGAACAAGCAAATATTTTAAATGCCATCCTCACCGCCTCTGTCGATCATATTTACATCTTTAATCGCAGAGGTTGCTATGAATATGTCAGTCGTGATGCAGCTATTATATTAGGTTTTCAACCCCAGGATATTATTGGAAAAACTTTGCAAGAACTGGATTTACCTACAGACCTAGTAGAACAGGTAGATAATCAACGACAAGCTGTGATGAGAACTGGGCAGCCAATCAAGGATGAGTGTAAATATGTAACTACTGATGGGGTGCATTATTATGAATACATTCTTACCGCATTACGGAATTTCGACCAAAGTATTGAAGGCGTAATTATTGTTTCTCGTGATATTACCGAACACAAACGCGCAGAAAAATTGTTACGCGAAAGTGAAGCGCGATTTCGGCGTTTGTTTGAGTCTAACCTAATCGGGGTCGCTTTTTGGAATGTGGATGGCTTTGTGATTGATGCCAATGATGCTTTTCTTCAGCTAGCTGGCTACACTCGTGAAGAGTTGGCTACTTTAGGTAGAATTAATTGGCAAGAACTCACTCCTCTTGAGTATCAGCATTTAGACGATCGCGCCCTCTTGGAGGTGCAAACTACTGGAGTTTCCAAAATTTACGAGAAAGAGTTCATCCACCGCAACGGTAAGCGAGTACCAATTGTTTTGGGGATAGCCTTGCTGAATGATTCCCAAGACAACGGTGTTGCTTTTGTCCTAGATATTACCGATCGCAAATTGGCCCAAAAAGAATGCGATCGCCTCCTCGACTGCGAAAGAACAGCACGCCAACAAGCAGAGATCGCCAACACAATTAAAGATGAATTTTTAGCGGTTCTCTCCCATGAACTGCGAACTCCGCTAAACTCCGTTCTGGGATGGTCGAAAATGTTGCGGACTCGCAAGTTTGACGAACACACCACCAATCGCGCCTTGGAAACCATTGAACGCAACGCCAAGTTACAAACCCAGCTAATTGAAGATTTGTTGGATGTGTCTCGCATCCTCCAAGGGAAATTAAACTTGAATATATGTCCAGTGAGCTTGGTAATGGTAGTTGAAGCAGCACTAGAAACGGTACGATTAGCAGCAGAAGCCAATTCAATTCAACTTAAGACCATCTTCGATCCCAGTTTAGGGCAAGTTATGGGCGATCCCAATCGCCTCCAGCAAGTCCTGTGGAACCTGCTTTCCAATGCGGTAAAATTTACACCACCAGGAGGACGGGTAGAAATTCGACTCATGGAAGTTGGTAATCAGATTCAAATTCAAGTTAGCGATACAGGTAAGGGAATTAACCCAGACTTTTTGCCTTATGTCTTTGATTACTTTCGCCAAGCTGATGGCACAACTACACGCACATTTGGCGGACTAGGTTTAGGATTAGCGATCGTGCGGAAGGTGGTAGAAATGCATGGAGGAAAAGTTCAAGCCGAAAGTCTTGGAGAAGGATTAGGTGCAACCTTCAGTGTTGAATTACCGCTTTTGGTGAGAAGCGAACAGGTTCGGCAGCAAGAGAATGAGTATTTAGATTGTGAACCGGAATCTTCACTCCTTTCAAACACTCAAGCTTTAGTGGTGGATGATGAACCAGATATCCGCGACTTAGTGAGCTTCATTTTGCAAGACTACGGTGTAGAAGTAACCGCCGTATCGTCAGCACAGGAGGCATTACAAGCACTGTCTGAGTCGATACCAGACGTTTTAATTAGTGATATTGGAATGCCCAAGACAGACGGTTATATGCTGATGCGGGAAGTGCGATCGCGATCGCCCCAACAAGGTGGACGCGTACCTGCGATCGCTCTCACAGCTTATGCAGGGGAAATGAATCAGCAGCAAGCACTAGCAGCCGGATTTCAAATGCATATCTCCAAACCAGTAGATCCAGATGTATTGGTGAAAGCGATCGTCAATTTGATTGAACCAAAACGATCTAGGTAAACATCCGAGGGACTTTCCATAATCTCAGTATTGTGCCACCTCTACTGCTTTCCTGCTAGACTCTTGATAGTCCTATGCTTTCAGGAATTATGTCATCTGTTGAGCAAATCATGAAAGAAGCCTTAGCTTTGCCCAGTGCATCAAGAGCATTGTTGGCAGAGAAACTGGTTGAAAGTCTTGAATTTGATGTAGATGAAACACAACAAAAGCTATGGATAGAGGAAGCCAAGAAGCGTAGAGATGAAGTCCGAAACGGTACAGTTATACCCATTCCTGGAGAGGAAGCCTTAGCTAGGGTGAGACAACTTTTGGATTAATGAAGTACGTTTTTCACCCAACAGCATTAAGTGAATACGGCGAAGCGGTCAATTTTTACGCAGAGCGTCGAGTTGAATTAGCACAAGCATTTATTAATGCGATTGAGGATACAATTTTCCGAATCATTCAATCACCAAATCGCTGGGCTATTGTTGAGGAAAACATTCGTCGATGTTTAACACGCAAATTTCCCTATGGAATTTTATACACCATTGAGGAAGATTACATTTTGATTTTGGCGGTGATGCACTGTAGCCGCGAACCAGGATATTGGAAAGAGCGTGTTCAAGAAAAGCCATCGGGTGAAGAAACTGAACTTTAGGATGAGTAAATTAACCCAAACTAAACCAAGTTTGACAGTACGATAAATATAGACAGGATGTAGTTTGTAATTCTATCTACCGTTTTCATGAAAATGACTGAGCAAGATGATTCTCAGCAATTGAGTGAACCGACCGACAAAACGATTACTAAGTCAGTCGATAATTCCTGGACAAACCGTCTTGGTGGTGTCTGGAACAAAGCAACAACACGTCTAACCCAACTGCTACCCGTAGAACAAGTGGCACAGACAGTTGTTGAATGGTTTAGTGTGAGCGAAACTCAAGTTGCAGAGATTTTAGAGAAAATCCGAGCCGAATTGCCAACCACAGAAGCACTGCTGATTGGTAAACCTCAAGCTGGAAAAAGTTCCATTGTGCGGGGATTGACAGGAGTTTCTACTGAGATTATTGGTCAAGGATTTCGTCCCCACACACAACACACCCAGCGCTATGCCTATCCTTCCAATGAACTGCCGTTACTAGTTTTTACTGATACAGTGGGATTGGGTGATGTTAACCAAGATACTCAATTAATCATTCAGGAGTTAGTTGGCGATTTACAAAAGGAAACTCGTTCCGCCAGAATCCTCCTTTTAACGGTCAAAATCAATGATTTTGCAACTGACACACTCCGACAAATTGCTCAACAGTTGCGCCAGAAGTATCCAAATATTCCCTGTCTGCTAGTAGTTACCTGTTTGCATGAGGTTTATCCTCTCGATAGTATCGATCATCCTGCCTATCCACCAGATTATGAAGAAGTCAACCGCGCCTTCGCCGCAATGCAACAAGCCTTTGCAGGGATAACTGACCGCTCGGTACTCATTGACTTTACCCTAGAAGAAGATGGCTATAATCCGGTATTTTATGGCTTAGAGGCACTGCGAGATTCTTTAGCAGAACTACTCCCACAAGCAGAAGCCGAGGCAATTTATCAATTATTGGATCGAGAAGAAGCTGGCAAGCAACTTGGTAATCTTTACCGAGATGCTGCACGCCGTTATATTTTGCCCTTTGCGATTATGTCTGCCACCCTGGCGGCTGTACCTTTGCCATTTGCTACAATGCCAGTACTCACTGCCTTACAAGTATCAATGGTGGGTCTGTTAGGTAAATTATATGGACAGACAATTACACCATCACAGGCGGGAGGTGTTGTGAGTGCGATCGCAGGTGGTTTTGTAGCACAAGCCATTGCACGGGAGTTAATTAAATTTATACCAGGTTTTGGAAGTGCGATCGCAGCCTCTTGGGCCGCCGCCTACACCTGGGCGCTAGGGGAAGCAGCCTGCGTTTACTTTGGTGATTTAATGGGAGGTAAGAAACCCGATCCCCAAAGAATTCAGTTGGTGATGCAAGAAGCGTTTCAGGCGGCGCAAGAACGTTTTAAGGGAATCAAACGTTAAAAAAATATCAGATGTTGGGTTAGCTGCTTCAAACTCAACTTACAGCAATAAGCGAGCGCACTGAGTTTAATCTAAGCTATAGTCTTGTTTGTAGGATATTTACAAAAATGATTTATCATAAATATTTAGTAAACATGTACTATAGATTTACACGCTCCGATTACAATAGTATGTGTGAGTTACTCTTGAAACTTGTTAAAGTCGGAAGTCTGTTTTAATTTGCGGGTCTGAGTATGATCGATTGTCTCAATGCAGCTCGCTATTTTATCGCGAGAGCTTATGAGGACAGTATAGAAGCAGAAATGACCAATATGAAGGTTCAAAAGCTTCTGTATTACTCACAAAGCTTACATTTAGCCCTGTACGATGAGCCATTGTTTGAAGAAGAAATCCAAGCATGGCGATATGGCCCTGTGTGTCCTCCGGCTTACAGGTTTTACAGTGAATTTGAAGCTAAACAATTACCTATCCCTACTCAAGAATTCTTGTTACAGATTCCTAACGAGAAGAAACAACTTCTAGAAGAAATTTGGGAATATTTCGGTAGCTACCATGCCTATCTACTTAGTGATATGACCCATTTTGAGTTTCCTTGGAAGAAAGCTCGCAAAGGGCTGCTACCTGAAGCTAGATCAACTGAGCCGATTCTTCTTGAGGATTTGAAAGCATTAGGCTATCAGAAGCTAGACCTGATAGAGCGTGACAACCCTGTGTATAAACATGTAATGTCCGAAACTTTGCAGGACGCTTTGACTTCGGAATCTTCAACTAGTATTCGCAAAGGAGAAGTGCGTGACTGGCTCAACTCCCTTCTCGATTGAAGAATGCGAGAATTTCATACGTTCTTTCAAAAAACTTGCAAAAGCTCATAGGGCAGATTTTGTTGCACTTGTGGCAGAAGTCTTGGAAGATTTGATTGAAGACCAGTATCCTATCAATTCTCGTAACGAACCCTTACCTGCAAAGATTAAATTACCTCAAGGGTGGTCATTTCATAAGCTAGAGTTAAAGATTTCCAAAGGAGCTTCTGGACAAATCAGATTAATGTATTTAGTTAATACAATTGACTGCGTAATTAAACTTGTATGGATTTATAGTCACGAACAGTTTGCAAAACGTCCTACCGACACAGATATAAAAAGCGTTATCAAAGACATCTTAGAGTCTTAGCCACTGCTGGATGTCCTTGTACTTTCACTTATGCTTCAAATGTAATTACATTATGCTGTCTGTCCTACACTTTCTCCTTTGCTGCTGGCACAATGCCAAACTTATTTAAACCTGTATCGATTTCTTTAAGTAGTTTAAAATCTTCTTCTGGTAAGAGATATCTACTCAACAAACCCCCATTAACAGCAGGCTGTTTTTCCAAAAAAGAGAAAGCTTGGCGAAACTGATGCGGTTCGGCTTTAATTGGTGAATCAAAGTGACAGGAAATAATCCACTGGAAATTCCAGCTTGCAACTTTCTCAGCCCATTCAATGGTTTCTTGGGGTGCGCGGTTGAGAATTAACGTCTGCAAAATTGGGGCGACAAACAACCGCCCATCACCTCGAAGAGCATCAAACGATCGCAGCCAATCGGGATGCCATGTAAAGGGGTACAATCCAAAGTAAGCTTTCCTTGAGCGTTCTGGGGCTTTCAAGGCATCTTGCAACACCTGACTCCATTGGGGTGTATGTAGTGCGCTTGGTTGAAAGTACAAAGCAAACAAACAGATGCGTTGCCAACCTTTACGGCGATTTATCTCAATGTCTGCAACAATATCAGAAGCCCGATCCCTGGCATGGAATAATAGGGGATATGGATCTAATAAAACGATCGCAGGTGGATCTTCTGGGATCGAAAGTATTGAATCTGTTACTAAAAGAGTATGCGATCGCTTGTGGAAAAAAGCAACCTCCGCAAATCGACCAGGGCCAAGCTCGATGGGGCCCAGCATTGCATAATCAAACTCGTCAGCAAAGGGCGTTTTGCTACTATCTTCAGGGAGTACCTGAGTCCGTTTTGAGGGTAAACCAAGCCAGCTAAGGGGCAGATTTAGCGGGAAACTCCATTGATGGGGAGCCACAAACACCTGTGCAGTCGGAAAGTATCTGGCGAAGGGGCCAACGAAGACTTTGTGTTCTATACCGGAGATAGTCGGCAGGATAATATACTTAACATTACCATGTTCCACCACCAACTCATTCACAAGTCGGATGCACTCTGGAGTTGGTGCAACAGGCGCATAGATAAGAAGACCCCCGGTTTCGAGTTTAACTACAGTCATGCGAATCGGCACAACTACGTAGAAAATGCCTTGAATCTGGTCAAAATTCCAGATTGTGTCCTTAACCACTTCTTTGCGGATTGTCTGCCGCCTACCATAAGGGTACAGTGGCAAAACAGGCCATAATCTCCATGAAAAATCTTTTGGATGTATCTGTTGTGCATTGACTATGCATTCATCATCAGCCACTCTGCAACCCCCTCTCACTTCCCAACACTGAAATTATTTTTATTTGCTATCCCTGAAGTTGGAGTTTAGCAAATTGTTGAGATAATCATATCAATTCCTAATTCATAATTTGTAATTCGTAATATCTCCGGCATAGTTCTTTCACAATAAAAAATCATGAATAAATATAGAATTTTAAAACCTGAGCAAAGTTACACTTTTAGTCAATACTTTTTGTTACCTAATCCCACAATAGATGTAGTAGCTGAGTTTGACTACAGCTACGATCGCACAGAGCTAAAATTACCAAGATATTTTGCTGAAATTAGCTATTTAGAATTTTTACAAAATTACTTACAGCGCAATATAAAGCTTTTTAACCCGACGGCTGAGATATCAGTCAGAGAATTTATGATTGCTCCTATCCTAGCTGAAATCTGCGATCAAACAAAAGCTCAACTATATAGTGAGTATCCAATTAATGTAGATGAAAAGCTCAAAGGTACTTTAGATTATTACTTACATAAATCTAACTCTTTATTAGTGATTGAAGCAAAACAATCAGATATCAGAAGAGGGTTTACACAACTAGCGGTAGAATTAATAGCTCTGGCTCAATCTCTAGATAAACAATCATCAATTTTATTTGGCGCAGTGACTAATGGAGATGACTGGAAATTTGGTACACTCAATAGACAACAAAACAGCGATGAGTCACTATATTTTAAAAGCTACAAAGCAAACTGTGCATCTGGGTGGTTTCTCCCATCTACTAGAACCAGCACTGATTATTGACTCTGGCGATACCGTTGATGTGGAAACTTATACTGGTTACTACGTTTACGACAAAGCACCACCTGAGTTTCTCACACCAGAATTTCTCGACATCTGCCAAAATCTTCTACCAGAACGCAAGATTGCTGGGGGGCCGCATTTACTCACAGGGCCAATTTATGTGCGCGATGCCGAACCAGGGGATGTTTTAGAAGTACAATTAGATGCGATCGCACCTAGTTTACCTGTCGGCTTCAATGCCATTCGTACAGGTTGGGGAGCTTTACCACAGCAGTTTCCTCAACCTGCGTTGAGATTCATTCCTCTAGATTTAGCAAATAATATCGCGGAATTTCCGGCGGGTGCTGGCATCAAAATTCCCCTCAAACCGTTTTTTGGGATTCTTGGTGTCGCTACTCCAGAAACCTCTCGAACTTCTATCCCACCAGGTTCTTACGGCGGTAATATCGACAACCGGGAATTACTTGCTGGTTCTCGTTTATTTTTGCCGATTTTTGTAAAAGGTGCATTATTTTCTATTGGTGATGGGCATTCTGCACAAGGAGATGGCGAGGTAAATGTCACCGCCATTGAAACTTCTATGAATGGTAGAATTACCCTCAAACTTCGCAAGGATTTACAACTGACAACACCAATTGCCGAAACTCCAACTCATATTATTACAATGGGCTTTGCTCAAACCTTAGATGAAGCCTTAGAACTAGCTTTAAAAAACACGATCGATTTTCTAGAACACTTCGCAAATTTGTCGCCAGAAGATGCTTATGTATTGTGTAGTTTAGCTGTGAATTTTCACATCACTCAAGTTGTGAACAGTCCTAACAAAGGTGTTCATGGAATGCTATCTAAGTCAATGTTTTCTCAGAAAATTAATTTATAATCTAGCAACCATTTTTATGTCTAATATCTTGATCCAACTATTGTTAATCGGTTTAGTTTCTGGTATTGCTGGCGGGATGTTTGGTATCGGTGGCGGTGCAATTATGATTCCGGCAATGGTGTTAGTAATTGGTTTAGATCAGAAATTAGCTACAGGGACTTCTGTGGCTGCTCAAATTTTGCCAATTGGGATTTTAGCAGCCTTAGTTTACCATCGCAATGGTAATCTTAATATCAAGTATGCCCTGATTATTGCAGTTGGTTTAATCGTGGGTAACTTCTTCGGGGCATTGTTTGCAAATCAGCCGTTTATTAGCAGCGAGTTGATGAGAAAGTTGTATGGTATCTTTGTGTTAATGATAGGTATTCGTTATCTACTATAAAATTGAACAATTTAATTAAGCTTCAGCAATATTTTTGTTAAGCCATTACCCAACTGCTCAATAGATTCTTGCTGTTTCGGATCTTTTAAAGTGCCATCATGATTGAAGGCTTCGTAAGCTTTGGGTAATGCGATTTGATCGGGTAGTACCAAAACTTTGATGTTTCCCAAAATAGACCGCAGGTGAACCAACCCGCGCAAACCACCAAGAGCGCCTGGGGAAGCACTCATAATAGTAGCAACTTTACCTGCAAAAGCAGCCAATGGCGCTTCATTTGTGGCTGGACGGGATGCCCAGTCAATGGCGTTCTTCAAAACTGCTGTGAGTGAACTGTTATATTCCGGCGAAGCAATCAGCAATCCTTGATGAGAAATCAACAAATCCTTAAAAGTGCGGGCGTTGGCTGGTAGTCCTTCTTGAGCTTCCAAGTCTTCATCAAACAAAGGTAGGGGCAAATCACGGAGGTCTAGATAAGTCACTTCTGCGCCTGCTACCTGAGCGCCAGCCGCCGCGATTTTTACCAATTTTTTGTTGTAAGAATCAATCCGGGTGCTGCCAGCAAAGGCGAGGATTTTAGGTGTAGATGCCATAGTTCTATGTTGAATAGGAACGATTTGAGAGTTCAGCTGTATTATCCTGTTTTCAGGCGATCGCTATTTACTACCTTTAGATTTTCTTTATAAACAGCGTACCTACGGAATGTGGGTTATATAGGAATCCGGCTTAATTCCTGAAAATATAAGTAGGATGTGAGCGCGGAGAGTACGGCATCAAACCCGTGATAATAGTATTTGTAGGGTGCGTTACGCTACCTAATTTCGTTCAAAAATCAAATAGTAATCCTATACTAACTGTAAGTATTTATTTAGATTTTGCCTATCTAGAGGTTCAGTTAAAATATTATTTACCCCAATCATCTGACTTAATACTAAAAGACCGGCTTGGTGAATTTTATCCCCTCCTGTTGATGCTGAATAATATTCTAAAATATAAGGTTTGATATTGTTCTCAAAAAAATCAACGGCAGTTTTTAAAACACAAGAATCAGTATCTAATCCACAAATAAATACTTTTTGGATATCATTTTTATTTAGAAAATTAAGTGTCTCTTCGTTACAAGCAGTGTATATAGTTTTATCAAAAACTACTTGAGCGAATACTTCAAGCTGATCCACAATTTTTTGTTCGGCTGGTGACATTAAATCGTGCCAATTTAGATATTTGACATAAGGACTGTTAGGCGTATTTATAAATTTTGTGAAAATGACGTGTTCAAAGATATTTTGCTCTAATAAGGATTTAACCCTTTGTGGAACATGGCTTGTATTTTCAGTGATAAATCCATTTTGAATATCAATGATAAATAGGCAGAAGTTCATATAGTAACTACTATACTTGATTGGTTGGTACTGAAAATAGCGATCGCAAGCATTATCGACTATTTTTCTTATTATCCAGATGTACAAACACTGAAGTAAATTTAGATGCTATTTGCTACCTTTAGATTTCCTTTACAAATTTTCTAATTATGGCAAATTGGTCACACTCTTATCTGGGCAAGTTACGACAAGTTGTAGGCGATCGCTTACTTCTATTATTTGGCGCACGTGTGATTATTGAGGATAACTTGGGGCGCGTTTTGTTGCAAAAGCGAAGTGATTTCAAACTTTGGGGGCTACCTGGTGGCTGTCCAGAAGTCGGTGAATCTGCTGAAGAATGTTCAGCACGGGAGGTTTTTGAAGAAACTGGTTTAACGGTTAAGCGGTTTGCAGCCGTGGGATTTTCTTCCAACCCAGCCTTTGAAACTGTAACTTATCCTAATGGCGATCGCGTCCAAACCTTCATTTTAATTTTGCGAGCCATTGAATGGTCAGGCAGTCTGGCTTGCTTAGATGGAGAATCGCTGGCGCTGGAATTCTTTGATTTGGCAGACTTACCTACATTAATGCCAAACGATCGCCCCGTTTTGGAAAAGTTTCAAGAATACAAAAAAAGCGGCGAATTTCAATTGTTCTAAAGCATTTTTTCTAAGAACTGCTTGGCGCGATCGCACTTAGGATTTTGGAAAAACTCGCCAGGAGTAGCATCTTCTGCTAAACTCCCCTGGTCGAGGAACATAATCCGATTGGCAACTTCTTTTGCAAAGCCCATTTCATGGGTAACGATCGCCATTGTCATCCCAGATAGCGCTAAAGCTTTCATCACTTCCAGCACATCCTTAACCATTTCGGGATCTAGTGCAGAGGTAGGTTCATCAAATAAAATCATCTCAGGTTCCATTGCTAATGCCCGCGCGATCGCTACTCGCTGTTTCTGTCCCCCCGATAGTTTGGATGGGTATACATCTGCTTTTTCTTCTAAACCTACCGATTCAAGCAATTCTAAGCCATGTTGTTCTGCTTTTTGCTTGTTTATTCCTTTCACCTTTATGGGTGCGTAGGTGACATTTTGCAGCACATTCATGTGGGGAAACAAATTAAAATGTTGAAATACCATTACTAACTGCTGGCGCACCTTAGCAATGTTTACCTTGGGATTGGTAATTTCTTGCTCGTGAAAATAGATTTTTCCTTTGGTGGGTTGTTCTAGCAAATTTATGCATCGCAAAAAGGTAGACTTACCTGAACCAGAAGGGCCTAGTATAGCAACCACTTCCCCTTGATAAAACTCAGTAGAAATATCTTTGAGTACGTCGAGTTTTCCAAAGGATTTACATAAGAATTCTGTGCGAATTACTACATTATTCACTTTGCCGTAACCTCCTTTCTAAAGCCGATGCACTCAAAGTCATACCCATTACTAAAACATAGTAAATTAATCCTGCAAATAGCAGTGGTTCAAAATAAATATACTTATTTGCACCAACGATTTGAGCGCTGCGTAATATTTCCACCACCCCAATGGTTGATACTAGCGCGGAATCTTTAAGCAATCCGATAGTTTCATTTACCAATGCTGGCAGAATATTCTTCAATGCTTGGGGTAAAATCACATCCCACATCATCAACCAATAGGGAACACCCATAGACATCGCCGCTTCACTTTGCCCTTTATCCACCGCTTGAATCCCACCCCTGATGGTTTCCGACATATAAGCGCCAGAATTCAGGGTAAAAGTTAGTACCCCAGCCTGCAATGCGGAAATGTCATAGCCTGTAAGCTGGGGTGTTGCGTAGTAAACCAACGCCAACTGTAATAACAAAGGTGTACCTCGAAAAATAGAAGTGTAGGCGTTAGCAACCCAGGTAAGCGGCTTGATGCCGAGAATTTTTAATAGAGACAGGATTGTTCCCCAGATTAACCCTAAGGATACGGATAATAGGGTGAACAATAAAGTTAAAGGGATTCCGCGAAGAATAAAGGGAATGTCGGGAAGAATTCTGGTGAAATCGAGATTCAATCCGCCTTTGGCAGGAGTTGAGGATACAGGATTGGCGGTATTTTGTGAAAACCACTTGGCGACAAGTTTATTCAATGTACCATCGCCCTTGATTTGTTGAAGGACTTTGTTAAACGGTTCTACAAAAGAAGAACCTTTAGGAAAAGCGATCGCCGATCCACTTGCTTCTTCTGAGGGAATTGTATTAAATTCTAAATCTGGGTTAGCTTGGGCGAATCCCTTAGCAACAGTATCCTCAACAATTGCGGCATCAATTCGCCCAGATTTGATTTCTTGAACTACTTCCGGCACTTTATTGAGTTGCTTTAGCTGAATACCCGCAACTTTTTTAGCAATTTTCTGAGCATTTTGTTCCTGTATTGTTCCGAGTTGCACCCCAACCTTTTTGCCTGATAAGTCTTGGGGCTGTTTCAGGTTGCTACCTTTAGGAGCGACAATTGTATCTTTAGCTTCGTAATAAATAATTGAAAAATCAATATTTTTCTGACGTTCTGGAGTCGGAGTCATCCCAGCCATTACAAAGTCAGCGCGATTTGCTTGCAGTGCAGGAATTAATCCATTAAAATCGGATTCCATTATTTGAAGTTTAAACCCTAGTTTTTCAGCAAGGGTTTTGGCAATATCTATATCAAAGCCAACGATTTGGCGATCGCCTCCTTTCGTATCATAAAACTCATAAGGGGGATAATCTGGGGAAGTAATCATCGTCAGCGTGTCTTTACCTAAAGATGAGGCAGCTTTTAGAGAATTACTATGTCCTATGATGATGCTAATTCCTACTGCTGCTACAACCAGTATTGTTAATAGCCATACTTTCTTTTTCTTCATAAAATATTCTGCACCTTAAACTGTCACATCAATCGAGCAAATAATACCGTGTACACACAAGTCTTCTAAATATTTCCCCACATCTTGCCCTGCAATGCCATTGCATCGGCTTGTTATGCCATTGCATCGGCTTGTTATGCCATTGCATCGACTTGTTATGCCATTGCATCGATTTGTTATGCCATTGCATCGACTTGTTATGCCATTGCATCGACTTGTTATGCCATTGCATCGACTTGTTATGCCATTGCATCGACTTACAAGCCCTAATTAATGCATGGTAAAGTCTCTGCTTAAGAGGATGTTTTAAAAGTCCTCTTCTCGGTAACAAAACGTTTTAGATCCCCCTAAATCCCCCTTAAAAAGGGGGACTTTGATTCCGGTTCCCCCCTTTCTAAGGGGGGCTAGGGGGGATCAATAAGTGCCTAAAATCACAGCAAACTACTTTTAAAACATCCTCTAAAGAACTCCAATAAATAAATTATTCAATCTTGTGGGGCGGGCAACATGAGCGCCCAATTCACAGGACGGGCAAGATGCCCATCCCACAAGAAATATTGTGATATTTTATTACTTGGAAGTCCCTTAATCCCATAAAAACTTCGGGACTGTCAAATTCTGACTTTAGTCGCCTCTAGTAGCTTAACGCTGGCATAAATAGCATCAATATAAGGTGTAGGAATTTGAGTGAGTTTTCCCAATTCCGCCACCGCGCCAACGATCGCGTCTATCTCCGTAGCGCGTCCAGCTTCAATATCTTGTAGCATCGAGGTTTTATGGGCACCAACATTTTCTGCGCCATTAATTCGCTGTTCCAAAGTGATGCCAAACTTTATACCCAAATTTTCTGCGATCGCTTGAGTTTCAGTCATCATAAGCCTTGCTAGTTCACGGGTAAGGGGATAGCGGCAAATATCCTCTAAAGTCGCACCAGTTAAGGCACTGATGGGATTAAACGCCACATTTCCCCACAACTTAATCCAAATTTCCGTGCGAATTTGATTGCGAATTGGTGCTTTGAATCCTGCCTGTTTTAAAGTCTGTGCCAATAATTGGATGCGATCGCTTTTAGTGCCGTCGATTTCACCCAGAGTAAAGCGATCGCCTTCAATATGCTTAATTACACCTGGTTCAATTATCTCAGTTGCCGGGTAAACAACACAACCGATGGCGCGTTGGGCACCGATACTAGTTTCAATAATCCCATCTGGATCAACAGATTGAATCCGCGTACCTTCATACTCACCGCTATGCTTGCGAAAGTACCACCAAGGAACGCCATTTTGGGCTGTCACCACCATTGTGTCAGGATTGTAGAGTGCAGGAAGAGAAGGTGCGATCGCGGGTACACTGTGAGCCTTTACAGTTAAAATTACTACATCTTGTGTCCCTGCTTCCTGGATATCACTAGTTGCCAAAGTCGGAGTAGCAATTTGACTAGAACCGTCTGCCATGAGTAACTTCAGCCCATTTTTTTGAATCGCTTCCAAATGAGAACCACGCGCAATCAACGTCACTGCTTCACCTGCAAGTGCCAGTTTTGCCCCTAAATATCCGCCGATCGCACCCGCGCCAACAATACAGATTTTCATTTTGTCAAAAAAATATGAGTCGTGGAAAACGGTATCCAGTTGCTTTTACCTCAAACAGCTACACTTTGCATCGCTGATAATAAGTCTTGATGAACAGATTTTGAGGCAGCTACGATCAATCCAGGCAGGCTATAGTTTTTACAAGTATGCAGTGGCGGTAAAGTCGAACCATCCAGAGTAGTGACAATCCAGCCAGCCTCTTTTGCAATAAAAGCGAGTGCAGCACTATCAATAAACTTACCCGATTTGATGACTGCTCCACTCAAGTCACCACTGAGAATACCATTGAGATTGGGAATTTGAATATCACTAGAGTAATCAGTTGCTATATCGATTACTTTATATCGATCTTTTAGTAAATGTGCGATCGCATTCATCCCCCATCCCAACAAAATAGCAGGTTTGGCGGATGTAATATGTAATGGGGCACAGGCTTCTAAACTCATCTCCAGCGTCCCTTTAAAAGCACCTTCACCTCGAAGCGCGTAAAAATAAACATTTTGGGCAGGAGAAATGGCAATTACTGCTTCAAATTCATCATAATTTAGAATACTTAGAATAATTTGGTAATTAGAATGTCCATCCATGTAAAACTTCGTGCCATCAATTGGGTCGAGTGTGACTAAATAATCACCTTCTGAACCGAGTTCGGTAGCGCGAAAATACTTGGTGTTGTGAGAACTTTCATACTCTTCACCAAAAAAGCGAATCTCTGGGAAAGTGCCTAGTAATACTACTTCTACCAAATTTTGAATAGCCACATCCGCATCAGTAAGTGCAGCACTAAAAAAGTTGTTTGCTTGTTCTTTGGCGGGAAGTGCAGCAATTTTTGGTTGCAGAAAATTGGCATAAGCTGCTGCTACTTTGAGATGGGGGAGTAAAGTCTCTAAAATTAGTCGAGTGGTTGGTGTTGTGGACATTGCAGCAAACTCCTTTCAGAAATAATCTATCATTAGTAGGGCGATAGAATTCTATATCTAGACAAAATTACGGTATCATTTCGATGCAATGATACCACCGAATTGCTTCTCCTGCCTCCTGAATTCTTTCTTGTTAATGTTCTACGAGGCGTTTAGCGCGTTTATGTTCATACATGAGCTTGTCAGCCTCTTCTATCAATTGTTCTAGCGAAACGTTTTCATTCAAGGCACATTGTGTCACGCCAATACTTATAGATAGTTGATACAAATAGTTATGATCTTGATTATAGCGATCGATACTTGCTTGCAATCGAGGATAAAATTCATCTGTATTCCTAGAGCAGATAGGAACAAATATTACAAATTCATCTCCTCCTAGACGGGCAACAATATCAGAATCACGGAAAGTTTGCTTTAGTATTTGGGCTGTGTCAACGATCATTCTGTCTCCTATTTCATGCCCTAGAGAGTCATTAATCTGCTTTAAACCATCTAAATCAACAAACAAAAGACAGCACAACATTTGTGTACGCTGGGCAATTTTAAATTGCTGATTTGCCAGCCAAAAGAAACCACGTCGATTATATAATCCTGTCAAATCATCAGTGAGAGATAGCTGTCTTATGTCTGCTTCAGCCTTTAGACGTTCTTGAATTTCATGCTCTAGGCGTTGATTTTGTTCAAGAAGTTGTTGGTATTGCTGTTTGATGAGTAGCTGGTTTTTGACTCGCATTAGCACTTCAAGTTCTTGAAACGGCTTGGTAATATAGTCTTGTCCACCCAGTTCAAATGCCTGAACTTTATCATTGATTTGGTCAAGGGCACTAATAAAAATAATCGGAATTTGATCTGTTGTTTTTGATGCTTTCAACTGTTGACAAACTTCATAGCCGTTCATTTCGGGCATATTGATGTCAAGCAAAATCAAATCTGGCGGATATCGATAAGCAGCTTGTAATGCCATTCTCCCGTTGAGAGATTTACGGATAATATAGCCCTGCGACTCTAGTATTTTAGTTAACAATCGGAGATTATCGGGGGTATCGTCTACGATGAGGATGTTTGTTTCAGAAGCGGATTTAAGTAAATTAGCCACAGTCGTTTTCGTGAATTTGGGTTAGAGTTGCGATCGCTTCTAGCTGGAAGTTATCGACCAGATATTTCAGGGCATTGGCGAGAACTTGCTCCTGGTTGGGGATTTGAGCGATGAGATTGTAGAGTTCGACATCGTTGAGATCGAGAGCTGCTTGATGCACCTGAATAATCCACTCTGGCGGCATTACCTGAAAATCTTTGGCGCTTAGGGATTTCCGATCTAACCCCGATAAAGCTTCTTCGCGGTAGCGGTAACGGACTCCTAAGTAGTGTGCCATTTGATCAAATAGGACAGTTTCTAGAAATGGTTTGGTGATGTGGTCATTGCAGCCTGACTGAATGCTAGTGGTGTAATCTTCCTCAAAGGCATAGGCTGTCAGCGCAATAATCACCACGTCTTTACCCGCTTGTGTGTCTCGAATTTGCTGGGTAGTTTCATAGCCATCAATTCCCGGCATTTGAATGTCCATCAAAATCAGGTGCGGTTGCCATTCTGACCACAGAGCGATCGCTTCGCTGCCGTTTTTGGCTGCACATACCTCGAACCCAACTGATTCCAATAGCCTGACGAGTAACTGACGATTTTCTCTAAAGTCTTCCACTACCAGAATGCGATAATTTGGCTGTCCCGCTTCCAAACCGATAACAGCGCGAGGCGTTTGGGAGGCAATGATATCCACTGAGTTTACCAGACTCAGTAAAACCTCACAAATGAAGGTTGACTCTTGACTCAAGGTGCTTTGCACTGTAATATCACCACCCATTAAACGGGCAAATTGACGGCTAATCGATAAGCCTAAGCCTGTACCTTTAGCATGGCGACCTTCTTCTGTTTGCATGAAGGCTTCAAACACATTCTCTATATCAGACTGAGCGATGCCACATCCAGTATCTTCAACTTCCAAATGAAGGGTGATAATTGCTTTGGAATCAGAGGAACTGCGTTGTTTTGAATTAAGTGAATTGACGAAAGCTTGTAATCGCAGCGTGACACTACCTGTTGTCGTAAATTTGATCGCATTGGTTAATAGGTTGAGCAGAATTTGGCGTAGTTTTGATTCGTCACCATACACATAGCGAGGAACGCTGGGATGCTGCTCTGCAATCAGATCGATTCTTTTCTCTAAAGCTTTGAGGGCAACCATATCGATGATGGAGTGAATTAGCTGATGCAAATCAAAACAGTTTTCTGTTAGCTGTAACTGACCCGCTTCAATTTTAGACATTTCCAACACATCGTTGATCAGGGTTAGTAAGTGTTCTCCACTGCGGCTGATGATACCTAAATGTTCTTGAAATTCAGATGGAATTGCGTCGCTACGATTCATCAACTGAGTAAATCCCAAAATGGCATTCAGAGGAGTCCTGAGTTCGTGGCTCATTTTAGCGAGGAATTGACTTTTGGCGCGGTTAGCGATCGCAGCTTGTTCTGCGGCTTGTTCTAGAGCTGTCTGGGAAAACTCCAGTACTACCAACATCAGTGTATTTCGCATCTCACTGGCGGCTTCTAGTTCGGCAACTTCCCAAGGCAAGGAAGTTTCTCGCACGGTTTCTTTCCACACTTCAAAGGACTTCCGGGGACACAATTGCATCTCGCCAATTTCGTTGATGGTGACTGCATCCTGGGGGTTGCCCGCCCAATTCACCGTCTGGATTTGCTCCGATCGAAACCAGAGAATGTGGTAAGACTTTTGCTTGACATGATTGAATAAGATGGAAATTGCTAAGATGCCGCTAGCTCGATCTTTGAATGCTTTTGCTTGTGGATATAAACGTGAGAGGGAATCGGTAGCAAACACTCGTTCTTCGTTGTGTTGCACCAACCATGTTACAAGCTGCTGCACCTGGGTATCCGATGGCGTTTGACCAACTAATATCAGATGACCATCAAGCAAAATCGCGGCTCCTTGAGCATGAACCAGATCCAGTAATTGAGAAGAGTTTCGGCTAAAAACTTGCTCAAGCAAATTGGCATTCTGCAATAACTTCTGTTGCAGTTCATCCTGAATTGTTTTCACTTGTGTTCGGTAAATCTGCAATTCTCGTTCTTGCTGATGCACCAGTTCGATTGAGGCAAACTGTCCTAAAAACTCACAGGCTTTGCGAGTTTCATAATCCACTAGCTTCGGGCTGTAGTGGTGACAGGCAATTAATCCCCAGAGGTGTTTGTCGTCGAGCAACGAAATCGTCATCGACCCAGCAACCCCCATATTCTGTAAGTATTCAACGTGACAGGGAGACACTCCCCGTAACAGAGAATTACTTAGATCGAGGGGTGCATCTGTCAGAGGATGGTTGGTGGGAATCAGCGACACAGGGGTGTAATTGACATCGGGAATGAATCGCATTCGATTGCGGTAAAACAATTTGTGGGCTGGTGCAGAAACATCTATTGCCAAGTAGTGCAGTCCCAGATAGGTTTCTAGATGCGTCTGTTTCTCCTGGGCAATCACCACACCACTATCGTCTGCCTCAAAGCGGTAGATCATCACCCGATCGAACCCAGTCATCGCTTTCACCTCTTTGGCAAGGATTTGAGCCAGATTCGTCACGTTAGTAGCATTACGAAGATTAGCGATCGCAGCTTGCAGGCGGCGATAGAACTGGATTGAGTGGGTGCTTTTGATGGATCGCTGAGGTTCTAGTTCCAAAATCAACCCATCTCCCATCCGGTGCATTACACCTCTGAATGTCTGATTTTTTCGTTGCCAATCGGTCTGGGCAACCTTCCGCCGTGTTTTTAGCTTAAACGGATTGCCAAGTTCTAGGTTATCTTCAGTCAGGTAGCCAGCAAGTCGCTGCACTTGAGCGCGGGAAAACAACCGTCGTAAGGGTTTACCCAGTAATGCTTCTGCCGAAATCCCAAAAAACTGTTCCGCATTTTCACTAATCTGTAAAATTGTCAGCTGTGGCTCTTGCAGCATCACCAATATTCCATGCGGCTGAATATGACCGGGAGCATACACCGATTCATCACTGCACACTTCTAAAGCCGTTAGTCCCGAAGGGGTGAGTGAGGCTGTCATTTGTCCTTTGTCATTGGTCATTAGTAAGGGCTTTAAGCCTGTTTATGTTTCGTAATATACTTGGTTTTTTCTCGCGTCCACTTGCTTGTAGCAATAGATCCTCACCTGGATGAAACTATTATGGCGCTTCAAAAGAACTGGATCGCCCAGCTAAAAGATTGAACTCAGTAACTTGGTAACAAATTCCCGTAGTTCTTTTAGCTGAGGAAGCTTTTAAGAAATTATTGACCGAAATCTGTGGGTAGATATTTAACAATCAGCCTGAAAGCACGTTTAAGATTTAAGTAAAGAAATATTTCGTAGCTTACAGGCATGAAACGCATCGTCTTGGTTGCTGGGTTTGAATCATTCAACGCTGACTTGTACAGGAAAGCCGCTTTTTTGGCTAACTCTCGCTGTCCTGAGTTGGATATTCGGGTATTTAGCGATCGCAATATTACCAGCCAACGGGCCGAGGTAGAAGCAGCACTTGATGGCGCTGATGTATTTTTCGGTAGCCTGCTATTTGATTACGATCAGGTTGTGTGGCTGCGCGATCGCATTTCCCAAATTCCCATCCGTCTAGTCTTTGAGTCAGCCTTAGAATTGATGAGTTTAACCAAATTGGGTGACTTTGCCATTGGCGACAAACCGAAAGGAATGCCCAAACCAGTTAAATTTATCCTCGACAAATTCAGCAACGGACGAGAAGAAGACAAACTCGCTGGTTATATCAGCTTCTTAAAAATTGGCCCCAAACTACTGAAATATGTCCCAGTGCAAAAAGTCCAAGACTTGCGTAACTGGTTAATCATCTATGGTTACTGGAATGCTGGCGGTACAGAAAACGTCGCTTCATTATTCTGGACACTAGCAGAAAAATATTTAACTTTAAAAGTCGGCGACATTCCCCCGCTAATCGAAACCCCCAACATCGGATTACTTCACCCCGATTATCAAGGATTTTTTGAATCGCCCCGCGAGTATTTAGAATGGCATAAAACCCATTGTAGAGACGCGATTCATCGCGTCTTCCCAATAGACGCGATGAATCGCGTCTCTACAAAACCGATTATCGGAATTCTCCTCTACCGAAAACACGTCATCACCAAACAACCCTACATTCCCCAACTGATTCGCAGTTTTGAAAAAGCTGGGTTAACTCCTTTACCCATCTTCATCAACGGCGTAGAAGGACACGTCGCGGTACGAGATTTGATGACAACCGACTATGAAATTCAGCAACGACAACTCGATAATATAGAGACTCCCTCACTTTCTAGTGAAGCAGTAAAAGTAGATGCGATCGTTTCCACAATTGGCTTTCCTTTAGTGGGTGGCCCGGCTGGTTCAATGGAAGCTGGCCGTCAGGTGGAAGTAGCAAAGCGCATTCTCACTGCCAAGAATGTACCTTATATTGTTGCTGCACCATTATTAATTCAAGATATTCACTCGTGGACGCGCCAAGGTATTGGTGGATTGCAAAGTGTGGTGTTATACGCCTTACCAGAATTGGATGGGGCTATTGATACCGTTCCTCTCGGTGGTTTGGTGGGCGAAAATATTTATCTGGTTCCCGAACGAGTGCAGCGATTAATTGATAGGCTGAAAAGTTGGGTGGCTTTGCGGCAAAAACCTGCATCGGAACGTAAAATTGCCATTATTTTATATGGGTTTCCTCCAGGTTATGGTGCTGTGGGGACAGCTGCATTATTAAATGTGCCGCGTAGTTTGCTGAAGTTTCTCCACGCACTTAAAGAACAAGGTTATACCGTGGGAAATTTACCTGATGATGGAGAAGAATTGATTCGCTGGGTGAAAAAAGCAGATGAAGCTAATCCTCTTGTGGGGTGGGCATCTTGCCCGCCATTATCTAGGGGCGGGCAAGATGCCCACCCTACAAGTAGTGTCAATGTTCGCACTCTAGAAAAATGGTTGGGATATCTGCAAACCTCCCGCATCGAAAAACAATGGAAATCTCTCACGGGAACCGGTATTAAAACTTATGGCGATGAATTTCAGATTGGTGGCGTGCAATTAGGAAATATCTGGATAGGTGTACAACCACCTTTGGGGATACAAGGCGACCCAATGCGCTTAATGTTTGAACGAGATTTAACGCCACATCCGCAATATGTTGCTTATTATAAATGGCTGCAAAATGAGTTTCAAGCTGATGCTTTAGTCCATTTTGGAATGCATGGGACGGTGGAATGGTTGCCTGGTTCTCCGTTGGGGAATACGGGTTATTCTTGGTCGGATATTCTGTTAGGAAATTTGCCGAATCTATATATATATGCGGCGAATAATCCTTCTGAATCTATGTTGGCAAAACGTCGCGGTTATGGTGTGTTGATTTCTCATAATGTACCGCCTTATGGGCGGGCAGGTTTGTATAAGGAATTGGTGGCGTTGCGTGATTTGATTGCGGAGTATCGGGAAGATCCGCAAAATAATTATGTTTTGAAGGAAGGGATTTGTAAAAAAATTGTGGACTCTGGGTTGGATGCTGATTGTCCGTTTGCGGATGCTAAACGGTTGGGGATTGCGTTTACTCCTGAGAATGTGCGGATGTTTAGCAGTCATGCTTTTGATGATTATTTGGTGGAGTTGTATGAATATTTGCAGGTTTTAGAAAATCGGTTGTTTTCTTCGGGGTTGCATACTTTGGGGGAAGCACCGAATGAAGAGGAGTTGGCTTCTTATTTGGAGGCTTATTTTGGAGACGAACCGCAGAGGCGCGGAGAACGCAGAGAGGAGGAGAAGGAAATAAGGGATTTGTTGATGCAATCTACGGATGAGTTAACGAATTTGTTAAGGGGATTGAATGGGGAATATATTCCGCCTGCGCCTGGTGGGGATTTGTTACGGGATGGGGCTGGTGTTTTACCTACGGGGAGAAATATTCATGCTTTAGATCCTTATCGGATGCCTTCACCTGCTGCATACCAACGGGGACGGGAAATTGGTCAAAAAATTATCGCCCAGCATTTGGATGAGTATGGAAAATATCCAGAAACGGTGGCGGTGATGCTTTGGGGATTGGATGCGATTAAAACTAAGGGTGAATCTTTGGGAATTCTTTTGGAGTTGGTGGGGGCTGAACCTGTTAAGGAAGGAACTGGTAGAGTTGTTCGTTATGAGTTGAAACCGTTGGCGGAGGTTGGACATCCCCGCGTTGATGTGTTGGGTAATTTATCTGGGATTTTCCGGGATAGTTTTGTCAATATTATCGAATTGTTGGATGATTTATTTCAACGGGCGGCTGATGCTGATGAACCGGAAGATCGGAATTTTATTAGGAAACATGCTTTGGCTTTAAAAGCCCAAGGTGTAGAAAATCCATCGGCGAGATTGTTTTCTAATCCGGCGGGTGATTTTGGTTCTTTGGTGAATGATAGAGTTGTCGATGGAAACTGGGAATCTGGTGAGGAGTTGGGGAATACTTGGCAAAGTCGCAATGTATTCAGCTATGGGAGAGAAGATAAGGGGCAAGCTAGACCGGAAATTTTGAATACGTTGTTAAAAACTAGCGATCGCATTGTCCAAGAAATCGATTCGGTAGAATATGGTTTAACTGATATTCAAGAATATTACGCTAATACGGGCGGGTTGAAAAGGGCAGCAGAAAAACAAGGCGGTAAGAAGGTGACAACTAGCTTTGTGGAAAGTTTCTCGAAGGATACTACACCCCGCAATTTAGATGATTTGCTTAGAATGGAGTACCGCACTAAGTTGGTAAATCCCAAATGGGCGCAAGCGATGGCGAATCAAGGTTCTGGTGGTGCTTTTGAAATTTCTCAACGGATGACGGCGTTGATTGGTTGGGGTGGTACTGCCGATTTTACCGATGATTGGGTTTACGATCAAGCGGCTGATACTTATGCGTTAGATGCAGAGATGGCGGATAAATTACGTAAGGCAAATCCTGAAGCTTTTCGCAATATTTTAGGGAGAATGTTGGAAGCGCATGGGCGGGGTTTCTGGGAAGCTGATAGTGATAAGTTAGATAAATTACGCCAATTGTATGAGTTGACAGATGAGGAGTTGGAGGGCATTACAGTTTAGAAAGTAGATGCGTTAAAACTTAAAATCAAGACACTACTCAGTTCCAAGGTTGCCAATATGTTGTTTCGGGAGTTGTCGAGAGCGATGGCTGCGCCAACGCCAAGGGCGATCGCCAATACCACTAACTAATTAAAATATCCCCCTCAAGTTCTAAAGTATTGAGGGGTTTAAAATCCCTCAATACTTTAGAGTGAACTTATGCAAAGCTGTAAGAGAAAATGCCTTGTTAAATACGATCTATGAACATCCGTAAAATCTCTACTACTCCTTTTACCGACCAAAAGCCCGGTACTTCTGGGCTGCGGAAAGCAGTTAAGCCTTTTCAGCAGCCCCACTACCTGGAAAATTTTATCCAATCTATCTTTGATTCTGTGGGGGAATTGCAGGGGCAAACCCTAGTTCTGGGTGGTGATGGTCGTTACTATAATCGCCAAGCCATTCAAATCATTTTGAAAATGGCTGCTGCTAATGGCATTGGGCGGATTAAAGTTGGCCAGGGGGGGATTTTATCTACTCCTGCAACTTCCGCTATTATTCGCAAATACCAGGCTATTGGCGGCATCATCTTGTCTGCTAGTCATAATCCGGGCGGGCCAAATGGTGACTTTGGTGTGAAATATAACATTAGTAATGGTGGCCCAGCGCCAGAAAAGGTGACAGAGGCTATCTACGATCGCAGTAAAGTGATTGATAGCTACCAAATTCTGGAAGCACCAGATGTAGATTTAGAAACCTTGGGTGAATCACATTTGGGAGAGACGGTAGTTGAGGTGATTGACTCGGTGCAAGATTATCAAGAGTTAATGGAGTCCCTGTTTGATTTCGATCGCATTCAGCAACTGTTGACTTCTGGAAATTTTCAAATCAGCATCGATGCCTTACATGCGGTAGCTGGCCCTTATGCTCATGCCATTTTTGAGAAACGCTTGGGCGCACCAGTGGGAACTGTGCGTAATGGTACACCCCTAGAAGACTTTGGAGGCGGACACCCCGATCCAAATTTGGTTTATGCTCATGAGTTGGTGGATATTTTGTACGGAGACAATGCACCAGACTTTGGGGCAGCTTTTGATGGAGATGGCGATCGCAATATGATCTTAGGGCGGAAGTTTTTTGTCACTCCTAGCGATAGCCTCGCAATCTTAGCCGCAAATGCCAAGCTAGTCCCTGGTTATAGTTCCGGTTTAGCAGGAGTAGCGCGATCGATGCCTACTAGTCAAGCTGTGGATCGAGTTGCCGCTCACATTGGAATTGAATCTTATGAAACACCAACTGGTTGGAAGTTTTTCGGCAACCTTTTAGACGCGGGTAAAGCTACTCTCTGCGGTGAAGAAAGCTTTGGTACTAGCTCTAACCATATCCGCGAAAAAGATGGGGTATGGGCGGTTCTGTTCTGGTTGAATATTCTGGCAGAGCGGCAACAATCTGTTGAGCAAATTGTCCGGGAACACTGGCAGACTTATGGACGCAATTATTACTCCCGCCATGACTATGAAGGGATAGAGATCGAGCCAGCAAACACCTTAATCGCAAGACTGCATTCCTTATTGCCAACTCTCAAAGGCAAGCAATTCGGTAACTATCAAGTTGAATACAGTGATGACTTTAGTTATACCGATCCTGTTGATGGCAGCGTTAGCGAAAAACAGGGTATTCGCATTGGCTTTACCGATGGCTCCCGCATTGTGGTGCGACTTTCTGGTACGGGGACTCAAGGTGCAACCCTAAGAGTTTATATAGAAAGCTACGAGGCAGATCCTGCTAAACATAACCTCGATCCACAAGAAGCACTTGCTTCTTTAATCGCTCTTGTTGAGGAGATAGCCCAGATCCGGGAACTGACAGGGCGGGAACAACCAACTGTGATTACTTAGTAATAGGTTAGGAGTTAGGAGTTATTATTTTCTTCTTCAATTTCTATCTTCTGTCTCCTATCTCTCAATACTGTTCGGTTAAGGCAAGAGACGCGATGAATCGCCGTCTCTACAAGAATCATTTTGTCTTGAGGGCGATTTATCGCGTCTTTACGATCTAGAATTTCCATCAAAAAACCTTAAACCGAACTGTATTATCTTGCCTCCTGCCTCCTTACATATCTTGTTTGTATATTTCTAATAATTTGGGAATGTGATCGTACCCATCTACACCGATAACTGCAATGATTTTAGGGCGATGTTGCTGTAAGAAATTTTGGAATGCTTCTACACCTATTTGTCCTTGCAAAATTGTTAGTAAACCTGCCGCTTGTCGCCACTCATTAGAAGCAATTTGCTCTAAAAGATACATTCCTAAGCAACCTGTGTAAACGGTTTTTTCAGCATTTTGGAGATGGTAATAAGCTTCTGCTAAATAAGCTAAGTTCCGCCCTTGGAGATACAAATCACCGGAAACTTGCGCTGTTTTAAAGCCATCTTCAAGATATTTAATTGCTGTTTGGTGTTCTCCAATTACTAGATAAGCGATTCCTAAGCTGCTGACACATAAGGCTTTACTTTGAATATCGCCTAATTTTTCTGATAATTTTAAACCTTGTTCCAAATAGTTAATTGCAGATTCATAAGTTTCGGGTTCTAGATTTTCTAGTTCTTGAGCTTGCATGACTTCGCTGTAACCTAAGTTTACTAGCGCGTTTGCTTCGCCTGTTCTATCGCCTGCTTGCCGACTCAATATTAATGCTCGTTGGCTGTAGTTAATTGCTTCAGCATAATTTTGCAGTTGCACGTAGGTACGGCTGAGGTGGTTGAGATTGGCAATTTCACAGGCGCGATCGCCTGCATTCCTGGCTATCTCTAATGCCTGCTGATGAAAATCAATTGAGCGCTGGTATTGTCCCATAGCACGCTGAGAATAACCTAAAAGGGTCAAAATCCGCGCCTTTTCTTGGGTTCCTTCGCCTCTTCGCAATGGTTCATCCAAATAATCTAGGGCATCTCGCAAATAAGTGCCAGTAAAAGAGGCAAAAATCCCGCCGTAAAAGGGAAAATATGGACGCTGGGCGAAGGTTCGCAAAATCTGGAGCATAATTTGAGAACAGGCATCGCCGTACACTGTCGTAATGCTGGCAAAACCACTGGCTAATTGACTCCAAATCACTGCAAAGGTCAAGAATGTGGAAATGGACAACTTTGGCCCCGCCTTAACATCGTAAGCTTGTTGGTCAAACCAGTTAATTAGTCCCCGTTGCAAGAACTGTAAAATCAATGCCATTTCCACCCAATCTCTGAGGGTGATTCCCCGTTGTCGTTGGGCAAACTCAATTGCCGATCCTTCCATCGCTAAGGTGCGAAGCAGTGCTTTGGGTAATTCACTATTTAATTGTTTAGCCCAACTTGCCCAAGGGCCGCGTTCCCCGGGTACGCCGCCAAATCCTAAAGCTTCTTTTTGCTCGTACATCCAACTGAGCAAGTTGTCTTGCAATCGCTGCCAAGAAGCTAAACCACGGGTAATACCTTCGGAAAATTGTTCTAAATCAGCATCCGCCTGGGCAAATTGCTGTAATGCTTTTGATAATTGCTGTAGCTGCTGCAAATTTAGCGGATACTTCTGATTGGGGTCAGTAATCCGTAAAAATGTCGCTAGACGCTCGTCAGCCGGGGCTGTGGTAATTTCTGTAACCCCAGAAGCGATCGCTTCTGTGGCTTTGTTTTGCTCTTGCCAGCGTTGCCATTGACTTTGAATGGTCTTAATGGCTCTCAAACTGCGAGTAGCCTTGGCTTTCTTGAGTTCGTCGTTTTCACTATCTACTTGGCTTTGGAGGGCATTCAGGCGATCGCTCAAAACTAACTCAAAGACTTCCCCTGTACCGGAAGTAATTCCTTTAAGGAGCATTTGATACACCATCTCAACAGAGCTAATTTTGCCCTTGAGGGTGGCTTCAACAATTTCATCGATTAAGGCAAGATAGCGATCGCGCAATGGCAGAGAATCTGACACTTTAGCTATTAAGAAACGTCACGTCAATTCTAATTCTAGTCCCCGTCAACGAGTATTTGAACCGGATGAATCCACCTCTGAACTCCGTTAACGAGTATTTGAACTGGATGAATCCACCTTTGAACTCCGTTAACGAGTATTTGAACTGGATGAATCCACCTCTGAACTCCGTCAACGAGTATTTGAACTGGATGAATCCACCTCTGAACTCCGTTAACGAGTATTAAAGGCCCATTAATGAACCTTTAATACTCGTGAACTATCATAAGAAGATATCTGAAAAGTATCAAATATTTGTTGATCCCCTTTAACCCGGATTTCTCACCGATGC